>JAJTBH010000100.1 GCA_021287005.1 Anaerolineae bacterium | reverse complement strand
TGGGCTGCCGACCAGTATTGCATGGCATTGTAGTCAATTCGGAATCGATAATTTCCTTTGGGCAAGCTTAATTTGGCAATTCCAGAGGAATTGGTTTTGGCATTAATATTTTTATAAGTAGCGCTGCTGAAAGCGTAAACGGTCGTGGCGTTTAATGGTTTACCGTTCCCCATTTTGACTGTTACCGTAACCGTGGTATTGGCGGTTTCGGCCTTCAAAGACACATCCGGATCAGAATCAACTGAGGGATTGGCATAAACAATCCCGGAGGGGAAAAATAAGGTCAAAATAACCAGACATATGCTGATGGTTTTAAAAGTGGAGAAAACCCAATTACCCCAACGTCGGGTGAGATTCAAGAATGCCATTTTTCCTCCTCGATAGATCACAAACGGCTATATTGGCGAACTTCCAGGCTGCCTTTATTTGTTTTAACTATAAAAAGAGGGAATAATAAGTTGACAAAGTCCCCCGATTTCAACCCTTATTATGGATTAATTATATCAATTAATAAAAAAAGTCAATAATATTTATTGTTAATAAAAAATTTGTTATTGATTAGTTTTTATTGAGGAAGGATGTTCCTGATAATTAAGATCGATTTTTAATTGTGCCGCGTTATCAGAATACATCCATAAAGGTGTCGAGGGTCCTTCGATGCCATCAAAAGACCATGCCAGGCGGGCATAGTTGATAAAATTCAGCCTGTAATTTTCAGAGATATATTCCGGGCTGTAATCGTCTTCGGGAAAGGGAAAGTTATTCCAATCGGCAGGTTGGGTAACATCCTCCGGCATAGCGGGTTTCCAACTGCACATCGACTCAATACCCGATACGGCGTAATTTAATTCGGGGGCTTCATCAAAGCTGGCGATGAACTGGCGGCTGGTCATGACATAAACCGGTTTGCCGGTCTGGTTGTGGACGGCATTAATCATCCATTTAATATAATTAGCCATCCAAACCTGGGTAAAAGTGCGCCCGTCGGGTGTTTTTTTGTCGAGAAAACGAATAATGATGGCGTCTATGGGTTTATCCTGCACCGAACGGATGATGGCCGAGACGTTGGGCTCTTCGGCTTCGGGTGGGTAGGAACGTTCCGGACGAGAGGCATCCAGGTCTTCGGGTAGTAATATATCCCATAAAAAAATGACGGGAATATTGGCCTGGTAAAGAGCGCGAATATTGGCTTTATAATTAGGCGCAGCGCCATCCCAACCTTCACCGCCATACACGACGCCAAAATCGGCTTTAAGTTTACCCGGGTCGACCGCGCCGGTCTGTTCGTTAAGCTCGATTCCTTTGGCGCGGCCGGTATATTTACCTGTGCGCGTAGGCGAAAGAGTTGGCGTGGGGGACGGACTGGGGGTGAATGTGGCCGTGGGCAGGCTGTGAACTTCAACCGTCGGCGGAGGCGAAGTGGGTGTATCACTGGGTAAAACCAGGCGGGTGGGCACGACCACCGGGGTGGGATCGGCGAAAAACGAAAGACCCTGGCAGGCGGATAAACAACCTCCAAGCAGGAACATCAAAAAAATAACAGGTTTTTTCATTGCGCCTCCCAATGTAATTATTTTAACGTTGAGTGGCCCACTGAAACAAGCAAAAACAGGCCCGAAATAGGGGCAAATAAAAATAATAACGAAACGACTTTTTGTACAATTAAAAGCGGATTATTTATTGGGGATGAAAGGTGAATGTCAAGCGCCGGTCAGGTTTATGAACAACGTTCCAAATTTTTAAGTTAAACAATCAGATGGCATTTTCATCAAATTATGGATGTTTTGAGGCGCTGAAGGAAAAATCAGTAACGTTAATCGAGGAATAGTGTTATATATTTTAGAAACACGAACAGATTTTGACTTTTATTTGACAGTCTCATCAATTAAAGGTATAGTTAACTCAGTTTTGATCGATTTCTGCTAAGTTAGAATGATTTATTTGCAAAACGTGCAGTAAAGTTTTTCGCCCTGGCTGAGATACAAACAGCCGGGGCTGTTTATTAAAAATTAACCTGCCTCTGGCAGCGTATAAAAAAGAGAATATGAAACGAAAAAGTGATATGAAAAAGAAGTTAAAGATTATTCCCCTGGGGGGATTCGGGGAAGTCGGTAAAAATATGCTGGCGTATGAATATAATCACCAGATTCTGGTGGTGGATGCCGGTCTGATGTTCCCGGAAAACGAAATGACGGGTGTGGATTACATCATCCCTGATTATGAATATTTGAAAAAACGGGCCGATAAAGTGGTGGGCTTTGTGATCACTCACGGTCATGAAGATCATATTGGAGCCATTCAACATGTGATTAAAGATATTCCCGCTCCCGTTTATGGCACAGCCCTGACTCTGGGATTGGTGGAAGTCAAACTGAGTAAAGCCGGACTGCTTTCCAAAGCCGACCTGCGTACCGTAAAGGCGGGTGAGAGCCAGAAAATTGGCCCATTTAAAGTTGAATTTTTCCACGTTTGCCATTCCATCCCTGATTCGGTTGGGTTGGGCATCTCCTGCCCGGCGGGTCTGGTGGTGCACACCGGTGATTTTAAGTTCGACCACACTCCGGTGGATAACTGGCCGACCGATTTTGCCAAACTGACCGAATTTTCTTCGCGCGGTGTGGATATTTTGTTGTCCGATTCAACCAATGCCGAGACCCCCGGTTGGACGCCCTCAGAACGCATTATTGGACCGGCATTTGATACGGTCATTCGTGAGGCCCCCGGACGTGTGATTATTGCCACTTTTGCATCCCTGATTTCACGCATTCAACAGGCGGCGGATGCGGCAGTGCGCCATAATCGTAAACTGGCTTTTGCCGGTTCGAGCATGGTGGATAATGCCAAAATCGCCCAAAAATTGGGGTATCTGAGCATTCCCGAGGAAACGTTGGTGCCGCTTGAAAATGCACTTAATTTACCTCCGCGCGAGGTGATTATCATGTGCACCGGTTCACAGGGTGAACCCACGTCCATTATCGGGCGCCTTTCCGCCGGAACCAACCGCCAGTTCGGTCTGCTGCCGGACGACACGGTGGTTTTATCATCCCATCCCATTCCGGGCAATGAAGAGGAAATTGGCAAAGCCATTAACCGCCTTTTCCGGCGCGGTGTAAATGTAATTTATGACAAACTGGCCGAAGTGCATGTTTCAGGACATGCCAGCCAGGACGAACAAAAAATGATGCTCAACCTGGTGCGGCCGAAACATTTTGTGCCCATGCACGGTGAGTTACGTATGTTAAAACGGCATGCCTGGCTGGCCGAACAGGTGGGCGTGAGCCGGGAAAATATCTTTTCCGTGGAAAACGGCACGGTGATTGAACTGGCCGACGGACAGGTGCGTTTACGTGAACGTATTCCGGGTGGTTATGTCAAAGTGGAAAGCAGTGCCGCCGTTGAAAAGAAACCGGCCCCGGTCTCACCGCGCAAACCGGAACGCACACGCAAAAAACCGATGCCGGCTGTTTTACCCGGTACTTTTGTGGTGAACCTCAGCCTTGATAAAAACACCCATCGCCTGGTGGGCATGCCTGAAATCATCATGCGTGATTTTGTCACCCCGGATGGCGATACGACCAAAATTGTGGGCGCAGTGCGCCAGCGGGTGGTGGATGTGGTTCATGGCGGTGTGCGTGTGGAACGTGATATCAGCGCCGTCGTTCGTACCTTTGTCTTTAAACAAACCAAATGCCGGCCGCAAGTGTCGGTTAACATCACTAAAGCTTAAGAATAAAACAGACCGCTTCTCTTTTTTGAAGTGGTCTGTTTTTATTTAAAAAGTTAATTTACAGGGGGAATGGTCAATTATCGGTCCAGGGGGTCAGGCGATGTTCCAACAGATCAACTGCAAAATATAAGGCCAGCCCCAGTAGACTCATGGCAATCACGCCGGCGTACATGGCTGGGTAATTTAACAAGGTGCTGCCGTTGAAATAAATATAATACCCGAGACCGCGCGTGGTGGCAAATAACTCGGTGATATACAAAACCGCCACCGCCGTGCCGATGGATTGGCGCAAGGCGGTTAAGATGGCCGGAAGACTGGCCGGTAAATATACATACCGGAATAAGGCGCGTCGTCCCGCTCCCAGGCTGCGCACACTTTGTAATAATTCGGGGCGCAAAGAAAGCGCCTGATCGCGCACCAGCACCAGAATCTGGAAAAACAACACCAGAAAGATGATAATGATTTTTGAAAGATCGCCAATGCCCAGAAAAAGCAGTACAACCGGCACAAAAACCACCTTGGGAATGGGGTAAAGGATGTAAATCAGCGGCGAGAAAAAACGGTTAACCTGCCGGTATTGCCCCAGCGCCAGGCCGGCCGGCACAGCCAGCAGAATCGATAACAGGGTTCCGGCCACGACCCGCCACAGGCTGGTCATAAAATGCAATGGCAGGTCGCCCGCGAAAGTTTCACTTACCAGGCTTTCCAATACCAACCAGGGTTGCGGCAAAATGGGTTGATTTAAAATGAAGGCCAATAATACCCACAAGAGCAACAACAAAACTGTAGCCAGAACCAGATCGCGAACTTTCATGCGGCAACCTCGTCTGTTGATTCGATGCGGGTTCGCAGCAGCCGGCAAAGCGCCTGGTATTCGAGACTTTCGCGGTAATCCGAGCGGCCTGAAGCGGGGTTATCAATGATGACGGGCAAGCGGTTGGGCGCTTTTCCAAGCAACAAAATCTTTTGTCCCAGCAAAACGGCTTCTTCAATGGCATGCGTCACCAACACCAGGGTTAAACCCTGTTCGTGACACAGGTCAAGCGTCAGGTTTTGCAGCCCTTCACGAGTCGGGGCATCGAGGGATGAAAAAGGTTCATCCATTAATAAGAGATCGGGCTTAAGCACCAGCATGCGTGCCAGCCCACAGCGCTGGCGCTGGCCGCCTGATACCTGGCGCGGATACCTGCCGGCCAGTTCATTAATCCCCAGGCGTTTCATCCAATATTCAACATCACTTTTGTCTGACGAGGCACCCAGTTGGGGGGCATGCACGCCGTCCGGGCCATAAAACCGGCGAATTTCCAGCCCAATGCTCACATTCTGGCGCACGGTGGCCCAGGGCAGCAGACCATATTCTTGAATCATCAAACCGGTGCGTGGGCGCGGCCTGGTCAGAGCCTGTCCGTCGATAAACACCGCCCCGGAGGTCGGAAAAATTAACCCGGCCAGTAAATTAAGCAGAGTTGATTTCCCGCAGCCTGAAGGACCGATCACCACCCAACGTTCACCGCGTTGCGCCTGCCAGTTAAAATCCTCAAAAACCGGATTGGCGCCCGGATAAATAAACTTAACTGCCTCTAAAGAAATCATGTGCATGCAGACGGACAGTGATTATCGAGCTTACGGCAAAAACGAGCCGTTGATGGCATCTTTATACGCGACGTCGGTTTTCACCAGACCTTTTGTTTTAGCCCAGGCGAGGGCATCGGCGAACTGCGCTTCGGTCGGGACTCCGGCACGGACAAATTGAGGCACCTTGTAATCTTCCAGCAGGGGGGCTGGAACCAGTTTTTGTTCGGCCAACAGTGGTACAAACTGAGTACGTGAGGCATCGGAATTGATTTTTTGAGTGGCCTGCTCGACTGCGGCCAGGAAGGCGCGAATGGCCTGAGGATGTTCATCAATCACCTGTTTCCGGAAGGTAAGCGTGCTGAAACTTAAATCAGGCACAATAGTATCATCCACCAACACCACAGCACCCTGTTTAATGGAGAGGGATGAAGTCGGGTCGGGCAGGACGCCGGCTTTAAGCTGTCCCGAATTTAAAAGCGTCAAACGTTCGGGAATTTTTGGGATGTTGACCGTTTTAATGTCGGCGGCTGACAACCCGCTTTTTTCAAGCATACGGTCGGTGAGATAGGCGATGATGGTGCCGTCCGAAACGCCGATTTCAACCCCTTTTAACTGTTCCACAGCCGTCAGGCCGCTTTTGGGTGAAGCCAGAATTCTGAAAAGAGGCGAATCGGCGGTTGCCGCCCGGGCATAACGCACAACCTGCACCTGGGTTTTATCCTTGTCGAAAAAGATGGTTGAGAGCACTTCGTTTAACATGCCGTCTGCCTGCCCCGAAGCAATCAACTGGTCACGTTCGGCCCCGGAAGCAACCGGAACGAACTCAACATCCAGGCCTTCGGCTTTAAACAGACCTTCTTTTTGCGCCACATACATGGGCAGGGCGTCCAAAACCGGAATCACAGCAATTTTCAGGCTTACTACCGAGGCCATGTCGGCAGTGGCCTGCGCTGCATCGGGAACGACTGCCGCAGCCGGTGTTTGACAGGCGCTTAAACTGATAAACAGAAAAATAACCGTCAGAATTCGGTTAAATCGTGTTATTTTGTGAGACATTTTAAACCTCCATATATTCACCGGCTTTATTAAAATGGACCGGCAGGGGATATTACTGCATATACCTGGAATATATCAGGCCAATGGCAAGCGGTCAAGATAAGAATCCGGCTTATCTTGACCGCTTATGTATAAAATATCGAACAGGTTTGTTAACTTAAGTGTGACTGGGTGGTTTGGCGGTGGGATCGATTGTCCAACTGACATCGTATTCGCAATAAGGCGCACCGTCGTGCATACATTTGTTCTTTTTAATGGTGGGAATGCCGCCCGATGCGTCAATCACACCTTCCATCCAGCCGACATGGTTATAAGTGCAGCGTTCACGCGGCTGTTTTTTGCCCATGTCGACTTCCATCAAGATGTGATTCTGGGCAATATCCTTCACACGAACGACAACCCCTTCGCCCCAGTTGTGCCGCAAGCACAAATCCATACGACGGATGATAAACCCGGGATCTCCAAAACGGAAATGCTGTGCCAGGGGTGCGCCCGGTAATATATCCATTTTGGCGCGATAACGAGTCATGGCGCGTAAAATATCCTTGTTGCCGTGGGCCAGTTCCAGGCGAATGGCTTCGGTGAGGTGCCCCAAAAGCTCGGGGGGATATGAACCGCCCGGATCAATTCTGGCAGTTAATATTTTTTGTTCATCAGGTGTAAGCCGGCACAGCACTTTTTGTAAAGCGTCCGTTCCATATTTTTCTTTGACGAAATCGATACGTCCCAACAAGGCGTTGCCACGGCTGACTTTGCCACTTACCTGAGTGGTGACCAGTTTAACGATATGTTGTTGAAGCTGGGCGGTTTTTTCGTTAACATTGGCAATTGAATCTGTTACCTGGCTGACCTGGTGGTTAACCTGTTGTGCCGACTGGCTGGCTTCTTCAATGGCCAGGTTGTTTTTCTGACTTAAACCCTGATAATCAACGATTGCCAGGCGTACCTCATCGGCCCAGGTGGTCATTTCTTCCGTGGCGGCCGTGTTTTCTTCAACCACAGCCGAAACCCCATCCATGGTGCTGATCAGGGTCTGGGTGGCGTCGTTAATCACCTGTGTAGCGGTGGAAATATCATTCATCTGGCTGCCGATTAAATCAATGCTCTTAACCATGCCGGTCAGGGCGCCTACCGCTGAACTGCTTTGATTTACCCCGGCCGATACCTCTTCTACTTCTTCATTAATGGCCAGCGCCGTTTCAGAGACAGTTCGTTGAATTCCCTGGATCAAGCCGGCAATTTCTTTGGTGGCCACGGATGATTTTTCGGCCAGTTTGCGCACCTCATCGGCTACCACGGCAAAACCTTTACCGTGTTCTCCAGCGCGCGCCGCTTCGATGGCTGCATTTAAAGCCAATAAATTGGTCTGAGAAGCGATCTCTTCAATCGTTTCCAGAATTGAGCCGATTTGTTCGGAGCGCTGGCCCATCAGCTTCACTTTTTCCTGGACCTTAATGGTGGCATCCTGAATATGTTCCATGCGTTTGACGCAGCCGTTAATGATGGCGGCGCTGTCATGGGCGCTGTGCGCCGCCTGACCGGATTGCGCCGACCCGGTTTGAGCCGATTCGGCTACCAGCTTGATTTTATCGGTAATTTGTGACGTGATGCGTGTGGCTTCAACCACTGCACGCGCCTGATCTTGAGCGCCGCGACCGACTTCTTCAATGGCGGTAATCATTTGCTCAAAGGTGTGCGTGGTGTTCTCCAATGTCTGCATCTGGTGGGTGTTATCTTCGGCTACCTGTTTGAGGTTGCCGGACATTACCCCGACCTGGTTTTTAGCGTGATCGGAGGCGGTTAATATGGCGCCGTATTCTTTTTCAAGCTGGTCCACATCAACGGTTACATCCCCAACCACAACGCGCAGGTTTTTGACCATTCCTGCCAGGGCGTTTCCCAACACGTCTCTTTCAGACAATGCGGTTATTTCCGTGGTTAACTTGCCGGTTGATATTTGATTGGCCGCCGAACTGATATTAAGTAAATAAAGACGTAATTGATTAAATGAATGGAGCAGGTCGTCCACTTCAGCCCAACTTTTCAGTTTCAGTTCTTCCTGAATCTCCCCTTGTGAAACCGCCAGGACCGCTTCTGCAACTTTTCTGACCGGGTCAATTAAACGTCGTAATAAATAAATTAATAACAAATAGGCTGGAAGAATCACCACCACGGCAATAATGATGGATAAATAACTGATACCCTGCTTCCCGAATGAAAACCCCACAAAGGCAGCCAGAGATGTCATCAAGATGACAAATACAATCAACCGCAACGCGATTCCGCGGCGGTAATATAAAAAGGCTGCCAGCATGCTGAAAACTGCCACAGCCACAACCATCCCCACAAATGCAAGAATATCAATCTGCATTTTTCTCCTCCAAAATTGAATGGATCAATGTATTGATGCAAACTGATGATTTTGCCCGAACTTTGGGTGGACAAAGTGGTGGATCGGGCAATTAACCATGTTCCCGTTGGCATTTTGTGGGAATGACACAGGTAGATTGAGCTTCTAAAAGATTAGCATTGATTTGAAAAAATGGCAAGTTAAGATCGTAACAATTGTCGGTTACTTAAATCAAGAGCATGCGGAATTTTAAAATGAAAACCTCCTTCAACGGACAATGAAGGAGGTTAATTTGAGAAGTTTACGCTATGTTTAAGCTGATTTAGCCTGTTTTACCACAGCCGTAAACGCCTGCGGGTCACGAACGGCAATGTCGGCCAACATTTTGCGATTGAGCATGATTTCAGCTTTTTTCATCGCATAAACGAGCTGGCTGTAGGTAATACCGTTTAAACGGGCAGCCGCATTGATACGGGCAATCCACAATTTGCGCAGGTCGCGTTTGCGAACCTTACGATCGCGGGTGGCATACCAGAGGCTTTTGAGCATGGCTTCATTGGCGCGGCGGAAGAGCAAATGCCGTGAGCCAAAGTAGCCCTTGTTCATTTTTAATATTTTCTTGTGGCGAAGATGACTATGAGGTCCTCGCTTAACACGTGCCATACATAACTCCTTTGCAAACCCTTGGGCGCCGGTTGTTTAAACCTGTTGCGAACACCCAATAGCCGCACTAAAAAAATGGATACGAACGGACCGGACTAACCCTGTTTTTTCAGGTAAGGCGCCAGTCGATTGACGTTCTGAATGATCTTTTCGCCTTCGACGACGACCATTTCAGTGAACAGGGCCTTGGTGCGCTTTGAGGTGCGGCGGCGCAGATGGCTCTTTCCGCCCTTTGTACGCAGCAAGACACCGGACCCGCTTGCGCGAAATCGTTTTGATGTCGCTTTATGGGTCTTTAACTTGATTTTTCCTGCTTTTAACTTTCTAGGCACAGCAAAACTCCTCTACAGTAAAATAAGCGGTTTGATCACAAACCGCGTCCAAACAATTCAAACGGAGAGACGATCGGGTCAGATCAGGCTTCAGCTTCGGCTGTGACCGGCGTTTCTGTGGCACCGGAAGGCGTTGCCTTCTTTTTGCTGCCAAACTTGCTCGGCGTCAGCATCATGCTCATGACTTTACCTTCGAGATTGGGCGCCTGTTCAATGCTGGACACATCAGAGAGCCCTTCGGCGATCTCTCGTAAGTCTTCGAGAGCCAGTTCGGGGTAGGTGATCTCACGGCCGCGGAAGCGAACAGTCACTTTCACCTTCATACCGTCCTGCAACCAGCGGCGGGCATCGCGCATTTTAAACTGGCGGTGATGGTCGTTGGTCTTGGGGCGCAGGCGAATCTCTTTGATTTCAATTTTGGTCTGAGCTTTACGAGCTTCTTTTTCTTTTTTGGTGCGCTCATAAAGAAACTTTCCAAAATCCATTACCCGGCAGACGGGGGGATCGGTGTTGGGTGATACTTCCACCAGGTCTAATTCGGCCTGTTGTGCAATCCGCAAAGCTTCGCGGATCTCGATGACGCCCAGGTTTTCGTTCTGGGGGCCAATTAAACGAACTGCCGGAACTCGAATGGTCTCATTTACCCGAAAATTTTGAGTGGCGATAAGTCTTCTCCTTCGTTAACGAACACAATACTTAAACAGTCCGCTTTTGACGCGGACACTCGTGAGCCTGAATATACCACAATTTAACCGGAATCGTCAACTTAAAAAACCGTTCCCCGCTTTTTAAACTTGAGTGGACATTATACCGGTTAATTGGAATAAAACAAGGTTCGGCTGACAGGCTGCTTTTTATGGGCTAGTGTTTATTCTGCCTGAATTCAAGAAATAAAAAAGGTGCAGATATTTTTCTGCACCTTTTTAAGAATTTGATAAAAATGGTTTAAAGCTCGCCGGAGCGTGTTTTAATTCGATCCTGGACGCGGGCGATGAATTCATCCACGGGCAGAGTGGCCTGTTCGCCGTTACGCTGGCGTAACGCCACGGTGCCGGCTTCAATTTCTTTGTCGCCAACCACCACCATATAAGGCACCTTCATCAACTGTGCCTTGCGGATTTTGGCGTTCATACGATCCGAGTCGAGGTCGGCCTGAGCGCGTATGTTGAGGTCGCGCATACGGTTGCCCAGATTGGTGGCATATTCGACCTGGCGGTCAGTGATGGGGATGATGCGCACCTGTTCGGGTGAGAGCCAGACCGGGAAGTTGCCGGCGTAATGCTCCAGCAAAAAGCCAATCAGGCGTTCGTGTGTGCTGAGCGGCGCGCGGTGAATGATGAGCGGACGTTCATCCTGGCCCTGTTCGTTAACAAAGGTCAGTTCAAAACGTTCCGATTGGGCAAAATCAACCTGGTTGGTTGCCAGGGTGAACTCGCGGCCGATGGCGCTGCGAATCTGCACGTCGATCTTGGGGCCATAAAATGCGGCTTCGTCGGCTACTTCAAAGTAGGGGATGTTGTTGTTTTGCATTGCGCTGCGCACCAGGGCTTCGGTCTTCTGCCACAATTCGGGGTTGTTGACATATTTTTTACCCAGTCCGCGCGGATGATGGGTGCTGAGGCGCATGAAATATTCGCTGATGTCGAATAGTTTGAAGTATTCGAGGTAGATATTAATCACATCAATAAACTCGCGCTCAAACTGGCGTTCAGAGCAGTAGATATGGGCGTCGTTCATTTGCAGCGAACGCACACGCATTAAGCCAAAAAGTTCGCCGCTTTTTTCATAACGATAACAGGTGCCATATTCGGCCAGGCGCAGCGGTAGTTCGCGGTAGCTGCGCGGTTTGGCGGCGTAAATCTTGTGGTGCATGGGGCAGTTCATCGGTTTGATGTAATATTTGGTGCCTTCCAGCTCCATGGGGGGGTACATGCTTTCGGCATAATAAGGCAGGTGACCGCTGTGCAGGAAGAGGTCTTCCTTGGAGAGGTGAGGCGTCTTGACGCGCACATAACCGCGTTTGAGCTCCATCTCCTTGGCCAGCTTCTCG
>JAJTBH010000099.1 GCA_021287005.1 Anaerolineae bacterium | reverse complement strand
AACCCTTGACGCTTTAGAGTATTTACTCTAATATTAGAGCAAATACTCTAATCACGGAAATGTTATGACTACAACCGCGTCAATCCTTGAAAGCGCTACCCGCCTGTTTAACCAATCGGGCACTGCCCGTGTCAGCACCAATCATATTGCCAAAGAAGCCGGCATCAGCCCCGGTAATTTATACTATCATTACAAGGATAAATTCGACATCATCCGGGCAATTTATGAACAGATGATAAACGCATGGGATAAAGCTTATGAGCAAATCGATGAAAAAAATCTTCCCGAAGCGGCGTTATCTGCGTTTATTGAAACCAATTTCGAGCTGCTCTGGATGTATCGTTTTTTTTATCGCGAAAACGTTGCGCTCATTAATGCCGACCCCATCCTTTTTAATCGTCACACTGAAATCACCCGGGAACGGTTAAAAAAACAACGTTCTCTTTTACAGGCCGTCCAAAACCGAAGGGGAAATTTACCGGGGAATTTTCTGGATCTTGACGAAACCCTGACCGTAACCTGGGTTGTTGCCAATCATTATTTAATTCACCTGGAGTCGCTGGGACAGACGGTCGAAAAAAAGGATTTTAAGGCCGGCGCAGCCCTGGTTATAAAAGTTTTACAGTCCTATCTACAGGCATAAACAGCTAACGGCTTGATTAAGCCGGAGAAATATTTTTTATGAATAAATCAACCACTTCAAAACTGAGCCGGCGCGTTTTTTTAAAATGGACCGCCCTGAGCGGATTGAGCGCAGCCGGTATTTACCTGTTGGATACTTACACCCCCTGGTTAAATTACGACCAGGAAACACTCGAATCATTAAAAATGATCCCCACCCACACAGATGCGGCCGTGAACTTTAAAGAATGGGTGTATTATGCCGGCTTGGCCGCCAGCAGCCACAATACACAGCCCTGGATGTTTGAAATCAAACAAGACGAAATTAACATTTACCCTGACCATACCCGGCGCTTAAGTGTGCTTGACCCGCAAGGCAGGGAATTGTGGATCAGCCTGGGATGCGCTCTGGAAAATCTTTTAATTAGCGCGCGCGCTGCCGGTTATGATGGCGAGGTAATTTACCCAGTGAAAACGGATGTGATTAATATCCGTTTTGCCAGCCGGGCGTCTCAAAACGAAGCCCTCTTGGATGCCATCCCGCGCCGTCAAAATACTCGCTGCGAATATAAGCTTAACCCCGTACCGCCCGATCATCTCCATTTACTGCGGGCCATATCCCTGGAGCCCGGGATTAATCTGCATTTTGCGCTGGATGCGCATGAACGAACCATTCTTACCGAATGTGTCAGCGCCGCTGATGTCTACCAGTATGCCGACCAAACTTTTATCAGCGAATTGAACGCCTGGCTGCGTTTTACCCGCAAAGAAGCTATTCACAGCCGCGACGGTTTATATACGCGCTGTTCGGGCAACCCGGAGGTGCCACGCTGGCTGGGGGAACTGTTTGTCTCCGGTACAAAACCGCAGCAACAAGCCGATCTGGATATCCGAAAAATGGATCATTCTGCCGGTCTGATAATTATCACCTCCGAAACGGATGATAAAAGCGCCTGGGTGCGTACCGGCCAGGTGTATGAACGCCTGGCCTTAAGCATGACTTCAATGGGGATTAAATCATCCATGTTAAATCAGCCCATTGAAGTGCCTGAAGTTCGGGCGCAAATGCAAAACGCACTGGCAATGGAAACCCGGCTGCCCCAGTTGCTGCTGCGGTTTGGGTATGCCGAAGATCTTCCGCGTTCCCTGCGCCGCAATATAAACCAAATTCTTGTGACGCCCGCTCCGGCGACCATTTAAATTACAACAAATTTAAATGGCCTACAATTTTACTGATTTCCTTTTTCCGGCCAATTAACGCCAGACCTACGTAAGACAAATCTTCGCTTGCCACACAGGATACAGCCTGCATAAAGGTCTGGTAATTTTTGGTTAACTGCCCCTCCACCGGAAAATCGACCACATCACAATCCGCCGCCAGGGCTTTCCGGCGCAGAAGGGGTAATTCATCCGGATCGGCGCTTAACACACTGAGGCCAATCGGGATTAACCCGGGGTGAGCAAAGCCGGATAAATCCAGCAGCGGCGCACCCACCAGGGCCGGGTGGCGCGCCCCGATGGTTAGGGCAATCACCGCCGCGGCATTGGCAGCCCGGCCGGGCGGCAGATTTTTATCCACAATGATCACCACCCGTTCAGGTCTGGTGGATTTAACGGTATCCGGCAGGTCTTCATCATAGGCTGAAATCATAATAATATACTCCGTTTTTGTTGTTAGTGACTACTATAGTAGCCACTATAAATACAAATGATAATAACTTTCCTTGCTCTTGTCAATGGCACAGGGTAGAATATTAACATGCCGGAAGATATCACCCTCTCGTTAAAAAATTTGGGCTTTACCGAATATGAAAGCAAGGCTTACCTTTCTTTGCTGCGCCAGGCGCCCTTGAGCGGTTATGCCGTGGCGCGCGACTCGGGTGTGCCGCGTTCCAAAATTTATGAAGTGCTGGATAACCTGGTCAGCCGCGGCGATGTATTCATCAGTCACGGCGAACCGGTGTTATATTCACCCAAACCGCCGCAGGAATTGATTGAATCGCGCCGTTTATTAATGGCCAGGCAACTGCAAGACGCGCAAAAAGAGCTGGAATTGTTTCAAAACCAACCAACCGGCGGCGACCTGATCTGGGATATTCGCGGACGGGATGAAATCTTCTTTCGTTTTAATGAACTGATCGGACGCGCCGCACAGCAGATATTATTGCAAATCTGGCAAGAGGATTTTGACGAAATCCGCAGCGCGTTGGCGCAGGCCGCGCAGCGCGGCGTAAAAATCAACATTGTGGCCTACGGTCCGCTTAATTTTGAACCGGCCGGTGTATACATCCATGAGCCGGGCGGCGATGAGATTACGCGCGAATACGGCGGACGTTGGGCGATTTTATCGGTGGATGGCCGCGAGATTGTCACCGGCATCGTCTCACTGGGCAAAGAAAGCCGGGCGGCCTGGTCGGCGCATCTGGGCATTGTCATGCCCATCACCGAACAGATTAAACACGACCTGTACCTGGCCGAACTGCTTGATAAACATCGCGATGTGCTTGAAGCCGATTTTGGCCCCGCCCTGGTGAAACTGCGCGATAAATTCGGCCCGCCCACCAGCATCTACCGGCCGCATCAAAAAGACGGCTAGTTTTTTCCCGGTTTTTAAGTTACAGTCATTGATATTTCCCATGGACCTCTTCAGGCATTTTGAGGTCTTCGGGCTGCCAGTTTTTTAGATAAGTGCGCCTCTCAAATCTGTGTTAAAATAAGGGCGAATTTAATACTATTATTTTATTAATTTGGAAGGCGTCTCCCCATATTGGCGTTTTCCTTGAAAGAAGGGTGCATGTATAAAACTCATACCTGTGGTGAGCTTCGCGCCGCCCATATTGGCCAGACGGTTACCCTGGCCGGGTGGGTGCATCGTCAACGGGATCACGGCGGTGTAACGTTCATCGACCTGCGTGACCGTTTTGGAATCGTTCAAATTGTTGCCAACCCCGGCGAGAGCCATGTTAATAGTATTCAAGACGCGCGCGCTGAATGGGTGCTGCAAGTCACAGGTGTTGTGCGCCGTCGCCCCGACGGCGCTGAAAACCCCAATTTGCCCACCGGCGAAATTGAGATTGATGTTAAAAACTGCGAGGTGCTCAACCCCTCCAAACCGCTGCCCTTCATGATCAACAAAGATGAAGATACCGACGAAAACGTGCGTTTAAAATACCGCTACCTTGACCTGCGCCGTGAACGTCTGCAAAACAACCTGATGCTGCGCCACAAGGTGGTCAAGTTTATGCGCGATTACCTGGATGAACGCGGTTTTATTGAGGTTGAAACCCCCATGTTGTTTAAGACCACCCCCGAAGGCGCCCGCGATTACCTGGTGCCCTCGCGTGTGCACGCCGGCAGTTTTTACGCCCTGCCGCAATCACCCCAGCAGCTTAAACAACTGTTGATGGTGGCCGGCGTTGAACGTTATTTTCAGATTGCACGCTGTTTCCGCGATGAAGATCTGCGCGGCGACCGCCAGCCCGAATTTACCCAGCTTGACCTGGAAATGTCTTATGTGCACCGCGACGATGTGCTGGATATGATGGAAGGGCTCTTCACCGCCATGATCCCGGCCGTGGCGCCCCAAAAACGCCTGATTTCCAGCCCCTGGTTAAAACTGACTTATTTCGAAGCCGTCGATACCTACGGCTCCGATAAACCCGACCTGCGTTTTGGCCTTAAACTTTATGACGCCAGCCAGGTTTTCGCCAACAGCAGCTTTATGGTTTTCCAGAATACGCTTAAGAGCGGCGGCGTGATCAAGTTTATTGCCGTGCCCGGCTGCGCCGAATATACCCGCAAAGAAGTGGATGATCTGACCACCTTCGCCAAAGAACAGGGCGCCAAAGGCCTGGCTACCCTGGCACTCACCGCCGAAGGCGTGAAGGGCACTGCCCAGAAATTTATCAGCCCCGAAGAAGTGAGCGCCTTAAAAGAAATCAGCGGCGCCAAGGAAGGCGACCTGATCCTTTTCGTTGCCGACAGCAAAAACGTGGCCAACAAAACCCTGGGCGCGCTGCGCCTGCTCTTCCGCGACCGCCTTAACCTGGCCGACAAATCGGTGATGGCCTTCGCCTGGGTGGTTGATTTCCCCATGTTCGAGTGGAACGAAGAAGACAAAAAATGGGACGCCGCCCATCATCCTTTCACCATGCCCAAGCTGGAAGATCTGCCCAAGTTTGAGACCAACCCGGCCGAGATCCTCTCGGATGCTTACGACATGGTCTGCAACGGTTATGAATTGGCCTCCGGCTCCATTCGTATCCACCGCCGCGACATTCAGCTTAAAATCTTCCAACTGCTAGGTCTCAAGGATGACGATATCCAGTTAAAATTCGGGCACATCCTTGAAGCTTTTGAATATGGCGCGCCCCCGCATGGCGGCATAGCCCCCGGCATTGACCGCCTGTGCATGCTGCTGGCCGACGAGCCCAACATTCGCGAAGTGATCGCCTTCCCCAAGAACCAGGCCGCCCGCGACCTGATGGCCGATGCGCCTTCATCCGCCACGGACAAACAGCTTAAAGAGCTGCATATTCGTGTGGTGGATAAACCCGCCGAAACGCCCAAGGCTTAACTTAATCAAAAGCGCCGCGTGAGAAAATCACATGGCGCTTTTTTTATTTAATCGCTTCTCCAAACACCGCCCGCCACTTAACAAAATTATCAGGTGCCTTTTTGATACCCGAATCGACCTTTAACAGGATTATAATCACCAACGTAAGACCTGAATAACAGGACTCGATCAACACCCCCCACTCAACAAATTCCCAAAAAAAGAAATCTTTATCCATCCATATTCAGAAGGAAATTATGAACGCTTTACCTGTAAACATGTTAAAGGAAATTCACCACGAATCATGGATTGATCCCCGCATCGAAATGCGCTCTTCAACCATTCACGGCCGGGGCATTTTTGCCACCGCCGACATTCAACAAGGCGAAACAGTCATCATCTGGGGCGGAGAGTTTTTTACCTCCGATGAAATTTTGGCCGGCAAGGCCGTCGACCACAGTTACACCATTTTTGATAAGGATTTATACCTGGGACATTCCCACGAACAAGGCAACAGCATTGATGATTTTATGAATCATTCCTGCGATCCCAATATCTGGATGCTGGATGCCGTCACCTGGGCAGCCCGGCGCGATATTTCCGCCGGCGAAGAAATTACCGCCGACTGCGCCATGTACTGGGGCCCTGAAGAAGATGTACTCATCCGATGGCAATGCCGCTGTGGCTCAAACAACTGCCGCAAACACTTTACCAGTCTCGACTGGCAATTACCGGAATTACACGAACGTTATGGCCGACATTTTTCAGACTATGTTAATGCCCATATCGATCGTTTGCAACCGAAATAAACATCCAGCCGGGCAATCATTCAACCGCTTCACCAGGCCGGGCCAATATTTTGCAAAAGTCGTTTTATAAGGCAGATTATTTGGCCCGCTTTTTGTTATACTTACACGTAAGGTGTTTTGTACACACAAAAAAATTTACCCGGTAGCAGAATAGGGAGACAAAAAATGATGCCCGATAAACCCGCCCCCCAGACAATTGATGAATATATCGCAGCCTTCCCGGCCGAGATTCAGGATATCTTACAACAGATTCGCGCCGTCGTTCACCAGGAAGCGCCCGAAGCGAGCGAAGCCATCAGCTATGGCATGCCTACATTTAAACTAAACGGCAACCTTGTACATTTTGCCGCATTTAAAAATCATATCGGTTTTTACCCCACCCCCACCGGCATTGACGCGTTTAAAGAGGCCCTCTCGGCTTTTAAGGGCGCCAAAGGTTCGGTCCAATTCCCCCTGGATCAACCCATGCCCTTCGACCTGATCCGTGATATAGTGCGTTTTAGAATCGGTGAAAACCAGAAAAAAGTCCAAAAAACGAAATGAAGCTGAGCGCTCACGCCGCCCTGCCGCTTAAAAACAGTCCTCGTTTGATATATTCAGGCAGCCTGTTGATTGTATTGTTAATGAGCGGCGTATCTGCAGCCGGGCTTCTGTATCGCGAGCAGGTATATCCCGATAAAACCCTGTTAAACGCCTTTTTACCCAACGATGCGGTTAACCTGCTTCTCGGACTGCCGGTTCTGCTGACCTGTTTAATCCTGTCTCGCCGCGGCTGCCAGGCCGCTTTATTGGGCTGGGCCGGTGTTTTGTTATTTGTTTTATACAACTACATATCTTATCTTTTTGCCCTGCCGCCGGGTCCGCTCTTTTTATTCCACCTCGCCCTGGTGATGTTAAGTCTTTATAACCTGATGCAGTTGCTGCTCAAAACGGATATCGACCTTTTAGCCGCGCGTTTAACGCATGTTTTGCCCGAAAAATTAATCGGCGGCGTGTTGGCAGCGCTGGGGCTGCTCTTTTTTGCGCGCGCTTTTGCCATGTTAAGCCTGGCCTTAACCGGCTCAGGTACATTAAACCCGGCCGAACTGGGCGTTAATATGGCCGACATTTTAATCACGCCCGCCTGGGTGATTGGCGGGGTTCAATCCTGGCGGCGGCAGGCCTGGGGACTGGCTGCCGCGCCCGCTTTGCTCTTTCAGGCTGCTCTGCTTTTTCTGGCGCTGGTCCTTTTTTTGCTCCTGCAACCCTGGTTGACCGGCCTACCCTTTGCCGCCGTCGACGCGGGCGTGGTGGCCGTGATGGGCCTGGTCTGCTGGGTGCCGTGCGGTTTGATGCTGCGAAAATTATTACCTTGTTAATTCGTGTCTTTTTGATCCCTTTCAGTTAAAAAAGCTCCCGAAATGGGAGTCTTTTTAACCATAACCTTAAAGCCGTTCATGCGGCTTCCAGTGTGTAAATCAATAAGCTGTAAGGCCCGATCGAGAGACTGCCATATGCCTGCAAACCATCCCGGCCGCCTTCATGAGCCGTTATATCGGTACTGAAAAAATTCTGAAAATCGTTGCTGTAGATTCGGGCGTCACTGTTTAAACGCAGTTTCCATAATCCCGGCGCCGGCATACCTATATCATAATTTTCCCTGGGTGTATGGCTGAAGTTCATCACCACCACCACATCATCTCCGGCACCGTGCTGATCCCAGCGCTGAAAGGCGAGCACATTGTCGGCTTCGTTGACATGATAAATATTAATAAACTGACCGCAAAGACCTCGGCTGAAACCTTTACGATTTAAGCGGAGCTGCACCAGGTCGCGGTACAGCCGCACAATGCCGTGGTGTTCTTCATTAAGATCCCAATCCAATGGTACATCGTCCCGAAACCATTCTCCCTGCAAAAATTCCTGACCCTGAAACAGCATGGGAATTCCCGGCGCCGTGAAAACCAGGCCGGCGGCCAGGGTCGAACGTTTTTGAGCATACCAACCTTCAGGGTCCTCCGGGGTGATCTCCTGGGGAACCCGCGCTTTACCGTTAGCGACTTCATCATGCGATTCGCTGTAGACAACGCGTCTAAAAACATCCCCGTCATAATTAAATAACAGGGCATTCCGAATGACATCCATCGAACGATGTTCGTCCTGAGCGGTTACCACCACACTGCGCACCGGATGCACAAAATTGGCATCCCATTGGCTGTGAAACCCGGCGCCGTTATCCGTATATGATTTGGTCAACCAGGCATTGCTGCGTAAATCTTCCGCTATGGAAATATAATGTGAAGAACGGGAGCGCAAATCATAATTGATTTCCTGCATTAACTTCCACCCGTCGGGCAAATCATTACCCTCATCACCGTTAATACAACGGATATACAGTGTGCTGTCAAAACGCAGTCCATCCACGTGATATTCATCCAACCACATCATGGCATTATCTCGAATATAACGACGCACTTCTTCGCGGCCATAATCCGGGCGGGTGCTGCCCCAGGGCGTTTCGGCGCGCTGGTCGTTATAAAAATAGATGCCGCCTTTTCCGTTTTCCTGCCAGCCGTCAAACTGCCAGAGGCTTAAATCACTCGGACCAAAATGGTTGTAAACCACATCCTGTATGACGGCAAAACCCTGCTGGTGTGCCTTACGCACAAACATTTTAAAAGCATCCGGGCCGCCATAGATACTCTCAACCGCAAAAATTTGCGCCGGGTTATAACCCCACGAATAATCACCGGCAAATTCCGTCACAGGCATCACCTGAATCGCATTAATACCCAGGCGTTTAAGATGTCCCAATTTCTCCATGGCCGTATCAAAATCTCCGGGTTTTCCGGCTTTATCCGCAAAAAACGAACCGATATGCATTTCATAAATAACGAGTTCATTAAACGGGGGGAGTTCATAGGCATCACCCTGCCAGTTAAAAGCATGGGGATCATAGATGATGCCGTATCCCACCGAGTTGGTCACCTGGCGGGCATACGGATCAATCCGTTCCAGTTTTTGTTCGCCATTTACCAGCAAAAATTTATAACCCTGCCCTACCCTGGCCGAAGTCACATCCGTATACCAGCAACCATTTTCTTCACGCGATAATGGCGTTTCCGTATCGGACCAGTTATTAAATTCTCCTTTTACAAACACGGCTCCGGCATTCGGCGCCCAGACCCTGAAAGCCACGCCGTCCTTGTGAACCACTGCCCCCATTCCCGTTAATTTTTGTTTTTCTTTATTTTGTGCCATATTTCCTCAATGATTATATTGACTATATTTATCGTATTTATATAATATATTGTGGCACAAAACAAACTGAATAATTATCCCAATACTCCCAGTGATAACAATCGATCAGGTCGGTCGATTAGCCGGGTCAAAATCTCACACTTCACCCGGCAATCGCGAGAAAAAAATAACCGCCTAACAAAGTGATCAAACACCGCGCTATAATGAAATAAGTATGGACACGCAATATTACGACCATATTTATCAATATGTCGCCGAAATTCGGGCAATGATCCAACATGAAAACACCCTGCTTAATGCCAGGATGGGGTGGATGTGGGCGTTACAGGGTTTGCTTTTCAGCGCCATGGCTTTTTTATGGGATATTCATTTAATACCCTTATTGATTATTGCTGCGGTCGGGATTATTTCAAGCGTCTCCATCGGTTACAGTTGCGTGCGCGCCAGTAATGCCATAAAAAGCCTCTTGGAAATGGTCAAAAAGTTTAAAGATGAAAATGCCTCATTTTACGAACTGCCACCCACCCTGGGGGCGCGCGCAAAGGGGGCGCAATGGTTATTACCCTGGAAATTGTTACCCTGGGTTTTCAGCCTGGCCTGGTCTGGCATTATCATTTTCAGACTATTTTTTTACTGATAAGCTTCCGCAATTCACCGGCCAACCGCCTCTGCTGCCGCTCACCCCAATCCGTTTACATTTCCTGTCGCAAGCTTAACACCCAAAACAAATCGAGACCGGCCTCATATAAACAATTTAAAGTCCTTTTTTGAGCAACCTAACCATCAGTTATTTTAATTTCAAGAAACTCGCCGCAAGGACATCCACCAGGCGGGCAGCATAACGACCATCCGGGTCAAGGTCCGGATCAAAAATGGTAATTTCCATGCCGCAGGCAGCCGGAGAAGCCAACAGTGTTTCCAGAACCGCGGCCAGTTCATCCCAATCCAGGCCGCGAGGGTTGGGCGAATCAACCGCCGGCAGGCAGGTTTGATCAAGCACGTCCACATCCAGATGAATCCAGAAACCATTTATCGGTAAAGCTTCCAGATGGCGACGGGCCGCCAAAGCGGCATCCGGCGCGCCCATCGACTGCACGGCTTCCACATCCAGAATGTGAATGCCTGTGTGGTAAATGCTGTCAGTATCAAAATCGGCGGCGTCCGCCGGATCGTTATAAAATCCCAATGCAACCACATTTGATTCCCGGACATAAGGGCCCAGGCCGCGTTGTTGGGTCAGGCTCTCCGGGCCATAACCGCAGGCCAGCGCCAGGTCCAGGCCGGCTGCCGTATAACGCCCTTTGCGATTTTCATCGCGCGGATAAGAAAAATCATTATGCCCATCGATAAAACACAGGCCGTAATCACCCCGAGAACGTAAAGCCAACAGGTCGCCCAACAAAATGCTGCAATCGCCGCCCAGCACCAGCGGGAAGTTATTTGTTTGAATTAACGGCGTAAGGTGTTCGGCCAGCCGTTCGCTATAAACAGCGATGGCCGGGCCGTTCAAAAACCCGCTGAGCGCATCTGCCTCAGCCTGATAAACCGGCGCTTCCACCCGCCCGGCCTGGACGGCATTCAGGCGCTCCGCCAGGCCCTGCCGTTGCAGCGCCTGCGGCAACTGCCAGACTCCGGGAATATGCCCGGGGCGCAGGGGACGCAGCCCCAGGTTGGAGGGCGCTTCCAAAATGTGAATTTTTCTCGTGCTCAAAGCGGTCTCCTTTGTTTTCAGCTAAAACGATAACAAATTAAAAAGTACCTGTCAAATATCAACGCTTTTAATTAAGAGGCCGTTGATAATCGATTCCTTACTGAAATGAGTCGGGGTATTCGGACATGAAACAAGTGCTGTTTATTTCCTCCTTTACCTTCCCGGTTCACTCAATTTGCATTCATTTGTTGAACGACTATAATAAGAGGATCGATAAAATATACAAAAACGGTGCGGCTGTTAAAAACAGACCGCACCGCCTGAATCATGGAGGTCTGTTAACATGGATATTAAAGGAAAAGTGGTTTTAATTACCGGCGCTTCAATGGGCATCGGTTTAAGCACGGCGCGTTTATTTGCCGCCGGCGGGGCGCGTGTGGCTTTGGCCGCTCGTTCCACCGACAAATTAACCGCCCTGGCCGATGAACTGCGCCATCAGGGGCACGAGGCATTGGTGTTAACCACCGATATGCGCGACCCGGTCGCGGTTAAATCAATGGTAGATGCCAGCCTGGCCCATTTCGGAAGCCTGGATATTTTAATTAACAATGCCGGCCAGGCGGCTGCCGGCACAGTGGCCGAAGTTGACCCGCTGGATTTTCAAAAAATTATTGAGCTGAATGTGTTTGGGCCGTTATATGCCATGCAGGCCGCCATCCCCACTCTGCGCCGGCAGGGCGGCGGCATCATCATTAACATCAGCTCGATGGTTTCCAAAATGCATATTCCCGGCCTGGGCGCTTACGCCGCCACAAAAACGGCCTTAAATATGCTCTCAGATACGGCACGCGGCGAACTGGCTGCCGATAATATCCGCG
>JAJTBH010000098.1 GCA_021287005.1 Anaerolineae bacterium | reverse complement strand
GATGAACCATCCAGGGGAATCAGGATATGCTTAAACATATCATCCTCCTGTTAAAGTGGAATAAATCAAAAAGATGTTTAAAAATACAATCAGGGCGGCAATCAGGCTGGCAAGGATGGTGGTGAAACGATTGTTGGTTAACACGCCCATTAAATCTTTGCGGCTGGTAAACATGACCAGCGGGATGATGGCCATCGGCAGCCCAAAACTGAGCACCACCTGGCTGATTACCAGGGTGCGCGTGGGATCCAGGCCCATAAATATCACTACAATAGAAGGGGCCATGGTGACCAGGCGGCGGATCCAGATGGGAATTTCCCAATCGAGAAAACCCTGCATGATAACCTGCCCGGCCATGGTGCCTACCGAGGCGGAAGACAGACCCGAGGCCAGCAGCGAGATGGCAAACACAAAACTGGCCGTTTTGCCCAGCAGCGGTTCCAGGGTGAGGTAGGCGGTTTCCAATTCGCCTACATCGGCGTGACCGGTGGAGTGGAAGGTGGTGGCGGCCATGATCAACATGGCGCCATTAACCAGGCTGGCAACGCCCATAGCAATTAATACGTCGATAATTTCATAGCGGAAGAGACGTTTAAGCTGCTGCGGGTCGCGCACCACGATGCGTCCCTGGGTTAAGGCCGAGTGCAAAAAGATGGCATGTGGCATAACGGTTGCACCCAGAATGCCGGTGGCCAGTAAAATACTTTCGGTGCCGTTAAACTGAGGCACAACGGCATGGTAAGCTACCTGACCCCAATCCGGGCGGTCCAGGATGGTTTCAACTACATAACTGAGCGCGACCACCCCCACCAGTGAAGTAATCACGGCTTCGAGCGGGCGAAAACCAAAACGCTCCAGGCCCAGTATTAAAACAGTGGCAATGGCAGTTAAAATGCCGCCCACCCAGAGTGGCAAACCAAATAAGAGGCTGAACCCCACGGCTGCGCCCAAAAATTCGGCCAGGTCGGTGGCCATGGCGACCAGTTCCATGATAACCCACATGCAAATCACCACCCACTTTGGAAAAGCACTGCGGCAGTGTTCTGCCAGGTTTTTGCCGGTGGCAATGCCCAGCTTGGCCGAGAGGGCTTGAATTAACATAGCCATCAGGTTGCTGCCGACTATCACCCACAAGAGGGTATACCCGAATTGGGCGCCTCCTTGAATATTGGTGGCAAAGTTTCCGGGATCGACATAAGCCACGCTGGCAATAAAGGCGGGGCCTAAAAACGGTAATAAACGGGCCAGACGTCCTTTTTTACTGTTGCCTTCAAGAATGTCCTTGGCCGTCTGAATAGTGTTGTAATCGGATGAATTCTGGTTCATATCACTCATTTTATACCCGTTGCTGATGAATGCAAGTAATAATGATTATCTTTTAATGGATGTTAACCTGAAGAAAGCCGGGAATTTAGCCCCCGGCTTTCTTAACCGGATATCCTCTTTTTTTGATTTCGTCAAAAAGCACGTCGCGATGATCCCCTTGAATCTCGATCACACCCTCTTTAATGGCCCCGCCGGCGCCGCACAGGCGTTTAAAATCGCTCAACAGGCCACGCAGGCCTTCTTCATTCAAAGGCACGCCGCTGATCAGGGTGACGGTTTTGCCCTTGCGGCCTTTTGAGTCACGCTGCACGCGCACAATGCCGTCGCCGCTTTTTACCGTTGAGGCGCTGGTTTTGCAAATACATTTTCCGGCAGGTTTGCCGCATTTGGGGCATAAACGCCCCCATTCGGTTGAATAAACGGTCGGGTTATTTTCTCGCATAAAGCGGGCACCTTTAATTTAATAAAATTTATTTGATTGAGATCATCACCATAATTCTGGTATTTCACTGTATTTCCACATTATAATAGATTTTGTTTGCAGGGTTATTCCTGAGATAATTTTCAGTGGGATTTATTAAACAAGCCATTTGGGAGCGTAACATGAAAAAAACATTGAGCTTATTAATTGCCATTATTTTAGTTTTAAGTCTTTTATTGTCGGCTTGCGCGAGCGCAACAATAAGTGTTAATACGGAGACGCTTTATCAGACTTCAACACTTAATTCCTTGATGGCAGGCAATTATGACGGGGTGGAAACGATTTCCGACGTGTTAAAACATGGCGATACCGGGCTGGGTACCTTTGATAAACTGGACGGTGAGATGATTGTTTTGGATGGCAAGGTTTATCAGGTTAAATCGACGGGTAAAGTTGAATCTCCGGACAGTTCGATCAAAACGCCGTTTATGGCCGTTACCCATTTTGATGCCGATATCAACCAGCAGACAGGCCCAATTAACGACCTGGACACGCTTAAAAAAGAGCTGGACCAATTGATTCTTAAAAAAGACCGGTTTTACGCCATTCGGATTAACGGTCAATTTGATGCCGTGCAGGTTCGCAGCGTGCCGCCTCAAGAAAAACCCTATCCCGTGCTTTCGGATGTGACCAAAAACCAACCGGTGTTTGATTACACCAACATTAAAGGCACTTTGGTGGGTTTCTGGTGCCCTGAATATGTGGGCGGCATCAATGCACCCGGATATCACCTGCACTTTATCTCGGATGATCGCAGCAAAGGCGGTCATTTGCTGGCGGTGAAAATTAATAACGCCACCATTACTCTGGATGAAACCGCTAATTTTGAGATGGAATTGGGTAATAATAACCAGCAAACCGGTAACATTTCGGATATTCAAAGCGAAATAGAAAAAGTGGAACAATAAAAATAAATTTTAAACTGATTGACCGGCTGGAAAAATTTATTATGTTATCAGTTTCGAAAACCGGTTTAAAAACAAAACATTTCACGGAAACGTAAAGTGTTGTGATGGGTTATATTAATCAGGTCTAAAAATTAATCAACCGGGAGGCTGAATGGATAAATACGAAATGCTGCGCCGGGTAAGCCGCACTTTTGCTTTATCGATTGAACAGCTTCCCGGTATTTTAAGAGACGCCATTACACTGGCTTATTTATTGCTGCGTGTTTCCGACTGTCTGGAGGATTGCGACGGCATTCCCGTGCCGGAAAAACCTGAACTGCTGCGCTTATGGGCGACCATTCTGGAAAATGGGCAACCGGTTGAGACTTTGTTAAAACGAATTGCCCACCTGGATGGACTGCATGACGATGAAATTCGGGTTGCTCAAAATGCAGATTATCTTCTAAAACAATATGAACGGCTGCCGCAGGAATTACGAAACATTATCACCCCGCATGTCTGCCGCACCTCGCTGGGTATGGCTTCCTGGCAGGAACATGGCCCCTTTGTGGATGATGAAGCTGAAATGGATGATTATATGTTTTATGTGGCCGGCGTGGTGGGGTATTTGTTGACGGATGTGCTGGCCTGGTATTCACCGCTTTTTGAGAGATTAAAAAACAAAATGATGCCGCTGGCCCGCGAGTATGGACTGGGTTTGCAGACGGTTAATATCATTCGCGGTATGCGCAAGGATTACGAACGCGGCTGGGTCTATATCCCCAGGTCATATTATGAACCTTTAGGTTTAACCCGCGACAGCCTGTTTCTGCCCGAAAATTTAAACCTATCCATGCGGGTGGTGGCCATGCTGGCCGACAAAGCCGAAAAACACCTGGCGAATGGTCTGGAATATTTATTATCCATTCCAATCTGGCTGCATGCCATTCGTTTATCTTGTATGTGGCCTTTGTTATTTGCGGTTAGAACCCTGGCTTTAAGCCGCTTAAACAAGCAGGTTATCCTTGATGAGGTTAAAATGAGCCGCAATCAGGTTAAAGAGATTGTTTTAAAAACCCGCTTTATGGGTTGGTCGAATCAGTGGTTGGAAACATATTATCAACAATTATCCAAACCCTTCCAGCCCGAAAATGTTATTTGATAAGACTCTCATGATCGTTTTTTATATAAATAATCAAAAACCGCCTGTCATTTTGAGAGGCGGTTTTATTATTGTGAGGAAGGTGATTATTGCGGTTAAAAAATTTTTATGGCGATCAAAGGACTGGATAGTTTCACCTCTTATAAAGAAAACCCCACGGTATCCAGGATTAATTTGATGATGACGCCCGCCACCACAATTAAAAAGAGAATACGCACAAAACGGTTGCCTTTTAAAATCGCCATGCGGGTGCCGGCCAGGGCGCCCAGAATATTAAATACCGCCATGGGCAGGGCGATGTGAAAAAGAATGTTACCGTTAAAGGCGAAAAAAATCAGGGCGGCCAGGTTTGTTGCAAAGTTGACAATTTTGGCAGAAGCGGACGCCACAATAAAGTTGTACCCCAGAAAGGCAATGAAGGCAAAAATCAAAAAACTGCCTGTGCCCGGGCCAAAAAATCCATCATAAAAACCGATTAATGCCCCCGCCAACAGACTGAAAATGATCTGTTGATGCGGGTTTAATGAAATGGAATTGATGCTGCCCAGGTCTTTTTGAAAAAAGATATAAGCAGCCATGACCACCAACAATATAATAATCAAGGGCCGTAAAATTTGCGGGTTAATCAAGCTGACGGTTCGCGCGCCCAGCATGGAGAAGATGAAGGCCGAGGCGGCCGTGATCAAGGCCGATTTCCAGGGAATTTTGACATGCCGCGAGTATTGCAGCGTGGCGGTGCCTGTGCCGGTGATGGAAACCAGTTTATTTGTGCCAAAAACGGTGGCCACCGGGTAATGCGGCAGAAATATAAGCAGGGCCGGCAGTTGGATAAGCCCGCCGCCGCCGACAATTGAATCGACAAAACCGGCCATAAAGGCGATGACAAAAAGAATGATTAAACTGGGATCCATTATTCACCTGTTTAAACAGCCTGAAAATAACAGAGGCTTTTATTTTGAAGAGTTCAAACGCATTTGAATAACACCGCGTTTACCGCTGACAAAGGCAAACATATCATCCCGATTCAGTTTTTCCATCTCACGCGCTTTTTCACTTTCCAAACCGGCCAATAATTCACATTTAATGGTGCGCATCGCCAAAAAAGATTGCGGGAAAAAATGCGCAGCTTCTTCAATCGGGGTTCCATAAGGCCAATGACGTTCACCCAACATACGGCGATAATTGGCGTCACCTTTTAAAATAATCAGATCAGCTTTTTGAAGGTCGGCCACTACATCGGCGGGCAGGTCTTCAAAGGTGTGCCCGCTGCTGAAAAAGGGATGCGTGCTTAAAATGAGCTGCCCGGAAACAAGATAATTATCCAGCCGCCGTCCCAGAGCACAAACAGCGTTATTATTTTGCGCCTGCAATTCAGATATAGTCTGGCGAATATCTTTTGGCATGGCATCGGAAATAAAAAATGGACAGTCTTTTAATAAAAAACGCACCGTTTTTACCCAACCCTGGCTGATTAAAAAGTCGGCCAAAACCAGGTCAAAAATCGAGTCTGCTCCGGCGTTGTCGTTTAACACATCCACCTGGTTGTGCCCCCGTGAAAGATAATCGCGGGCAACATCCGTAGCATCCGATACGATAAATTCACGCTCAGATTGATTTGAGAGCCCCTGAAGTGACTGACCGTCAATGAAGGCGGTCATGGAAAGGTCGGCGCGGTTGCCCCACAGGCAAGAATGCAAAATCAGATCAAAACGCTCCAGTGCAGGCAGGTTTTCATACTGGGGCCAGACGGCGCACAGGTCTGCGATATCGCCGCTAATTTGAGATTGTTTTAAACCCCGGTAAGGATCAAGCCCTTTTAATTCGCCTTCACGGTAATACTGCACTACGTCTAAAATGCGCTGATAAAAAAACGCTTCCGAAAAATACCACATCAGACCCAGCCAGGTATCGTTTTCATAAGAAACCAATAACGTGTTCCAATCCTGGCTGTTGGGAAAATCGGCACTGAGCGGGGTGGCCTTGCCGCCGCTGCGAATCTCTGTTTGTAATTCACGCAAAGCGTTTACGATGTTTTGCGGATACCGGTTGCCTTCGATGACCTGATTGATGATGTTGGGATAACGTTCCAATACGGTGTAATGTGCAAACGAACCAGGTTCGGAGGTCATCAGGTAAGCAGGCAAAGAATTTTTATTCATTAATCGTCCACCTTATAATTGGGTTTACTAACATATTTAAATAAAACAAACCTGTGAATTATATCAAAAATTAATTGAGCGATATCTTTCTTTTAAAGAGCAATCTGTGTATAATAAATGAAATAACTTCATTAAAGTGAAATATTCATGATCGTGAAATATGAATGAAACAGAAGAACAATTTATTAACGCATTAACCCGATTTGTTGAATTTTCCGGCCGGCGGGCAATTGAAGATTTCGTAAAATTCACCAAAGAATCCGGACTTTCAATGCCGCAAATTAATGTTTTGCTGCATCTGTATTACATCAACTCCAGCGATATTGCCGGCATAAAAAAATATATTCCGGGTAATTTTGTGGCTGCCACTCAAATTGTTGATCGCCTGGAAGAACGCGGTCTGGTGGCGCGGGAGATTAACCCACAGGACAGGCGCGCACGTGTGGTGCAGTTAACCGAAGCCGGAAAAGAGCTGGTGCAAAACAGCATTATTGCCCGACACCAATGGATAAACACCATTACCTCCAAATTCAGCGAAGAAGAACAACGATTATTATCTCAGTCCATCGTTTTATTAATAGATCGAATAAATTAACAGTTGACAGACCATGAAATCCCCGGTAATTGAATTGCGCCAGGTAAATAAGGTTTATGATGACGGTCCGCAGCCTTTTGCTGCGTTGAAGGATGTTGACGCTGTTTTTTACCCGGGTGAGATGGTAGTCATTATCGGAAAATCCGGCAGCGGCAAAACCACCCTGGTAAATATGATTTCGGGTATTGATCACCTGACATCCGGTGAGGTGATTTTTCGCAATAAAGCCGTGCAGAATCTATCAGAAAACGAGGCTGCGCTCTGGCGCGGTCAAAATCTGGGAATCGTATACCAGTTTTCACAACTGCTGCCTTCAGTATCACTGCTGGATAATGTTTTATTGCCCATGGATTTTTGCGGCCTGTACCGCCGTCCCGAAAGTATAAATCGCGCTTTATCCCTGTTGGAATCAGTTGAACTTGAAGATCATGTCTTTAAATTACCTTCCGCCATATCGGGCGGTCAACAACAGCGGGTTGCCATTGCACGGGCTTTGGCCAACGATCCACCGGTGATTCTGGCAGATGAACCTACCGGCAGCCTGGATTCGCTGACGGCGGCAAAAATCATTGATATTTTTTTTGCTCTGGTCCAACAAGGCAAAACCGTGATCATTGTTACGCATGATAAAACCCTGACCGAACGCGCTTCACGGCGAATTTATTTATCCAATGGGGAAATCGTACAGAATGAATCAGAACTCTAACCAACTGCTCTGGCTGCTGCGTCCACGATGGCGCAAAGTTTTTGCCGACCTTTGGAATAACAAGGTTCGCACGCTGCTGGTGGTGCTCTCCATTGCTGTGGGCACCTTTGCGGTCGGTCTGGTAAGCAGTGCTTATTTATTGATGTCGGGTGATGTTAACCAGGCATATCAGGCAGTTAACCCGCATGCCGCAGTTATTTACAGCGACCCTTTTGATGAAAGCCTGGTGGATACCGTTGCCCACATTCCAGGCGTTCAACAAGCAGAAGGGCGCAGTTCGCTGGCCGTGCGGGTGGATACGGGCGGTGAACGTAAATTGCCCATGACAGTGGTAGCCATTGCCGATCAGGCATCAATGGAGATGGATAAACTACGCCCGGTGGATTCGGACCGGGTGGCTTTGTTAATAGACCACGAAATTTTACTTGAAAATTCATCTCTTCAGGGTTACCAGGTCAAGAGCGGCGATATCATTCATGTTTTGTTAAGTTCCGATAAACGGCGTGATTTACGAGTGGCGGGCATTGTTAACGACCTGACGGTTTCACCCTATACCTTTACCGGTCAGATGACCGGTTATGTCAACCAGGATACCCTGGTATGGCTGGGGGGGCGGGCTGATTTTAACCAGATGTATATCACCGTATCTCCGCATGTGCGAGAGCAGATAGAAGTCAATCGGATTGCCCATCAGGTTACGGATAAAATGGAAAAAAGCGGCCTGGCAGTGTTAAAAACAGCCATTTCAACCCCCGGCAAACACTATGCCAGTGATTTTATTAATGCCATGGGAGCATTATTGGGCTTTTTGGGGGTTCTGGCTATTTTCTTAAGTGGCTTTTTAACGGTAAATACGGTTACGGCTTTATTAAATCAGCAGATTCGCCAGATTGGCATCATGAAAACATACGGCGGACAGACCCTTCAACTGGTATTAATGTATCTAGTATTGGTGACCAGTTTCGGCGGAATGGCGTTGTTGTTAGCCTTGCCCCTTTCGGCGATTTCCGCTTATGAAATGTCTCAATCGATCGCCGGTTTTTTGAATTTTAAACTAAACGGTTTTCGCATTCCTCTACCTGCGATCGGGCTGCAAATACTTGTCGCTTTGTTGGTGCCGGCCGTTTCGGCACTTTTTCCGGTGTTAAATGGCACTCGCATCAGTATTCGTTCGGCGATTAACGATTATGGATCACAGGTCGCAAAAAATGCGCACAGTTGGCTGGATCGCTGGATTGAACGTGTAAACCGGCTGCCGCGCCCGCTGCTGCTTTCGTTAAGGAACGTTTTCAGACGAAAGGGACGCCTGATTTTAACCCTGTCGACCCTGGTATTGGGCGGCAGCATATTTATGGCCGTTTTTAACATGCGCGCTTCACTCAGCATTTCCAGTGAGCAGGCACTGGGGTATTTTCTTTCGGACGTTAATATCAATTTCACGCATGCCCAACGCCTGCAGGAAATTGCCCCCAAAATCAACAGCCTGCCGGGAGTGCTTAAACTGGAAGGTTGGGGGGCCAGCAGTGCGCAGGTGCTCTCGCCCGATGAAAGCACATCCGATGAAGTGATCGTCACAGCCCCACCGGCTGCATCAGACCTGATTCAACCGGTTATGACGGGTGGAAGATGGATTCGCCCCGGCGATAAAAATGTCATTGTAATCAGCAACCACCTCATAAAAAAACGCCCCGATTTAAAAGTGGGTGATTGGGTGAATTTAAAAATCAATGGGAAAAAATCTGCCTGGTTGATTATTGGCACCTGTTCTATTGCCGGACAGATACCCATTCCGGTAATTTATACAAACAACGAATATCTGGAGCGGTTATTGGGCGCATTGGATACGACTTCGGAATATCATATAAAGACCTTACCGCGAGATGCGGCAACTCAAAACAGGGTGGCGCATGAGTTGGAAACGGTTTTAAAACAGGCCAACCTGGCGGTCAGCAAAATATCCACCGGTTCCGAAATGAGTTCGCGTTTGCTGGTGGTGATTAATTTAATGGTTGTAATGCTTTTAAGTATGGCGGTTTTAATTGCTCTGGTAGGCGGCCTGGGCTTAATGGGAATGATGAGTCAGAATGTGATCGACCGCACCCGCGAGATCGGCGTTATGCGCGCTATTGGCGCGGACGATCTGGCCATTCAGCAAATGGTGATTGTGGAAGGTTTGTTAATCGGCATGATCAGTTGGGTGATTGCTTTTTTTGTTGCTCTGCCATTTAGTATTATGCTGGAAAATGCGGTGGGTATTCCGGTTGTGGGAGCGCCTTTGCCGTTAGTGTTGTTTTCTCCGGATGGACCGCTTTTATGGTTGGTCATTGTAAGCGGATTGTCGGCTTTTTCCAGCTATATTCCGGCGCGCAGCGCATCACAGTTAACAATTCGCGAGGTATTATCTTACGAATAAAAACTGCGTTAATTATTAATAAGTGTATGCTTAATGTAAGGTAATAAGGCTTGTTTATTCTTTGCTTCTTGTTATAATAATGAAAAGCGTTATCAGGACATGGATTGTCCATTCGAATAATTAGCCGCCATGCATGTTACAGGGATATTCAGATTACCTGTGACAACCGAAGGAGGTAAAACATGGATGTGATTCCTTCTGAAAATAACCCGAGAATAGCAGGTTCTGCTCAAAAAGATATTCAATCGCCGCTTTCTTCCAAAGAGGTGTTGAAACGCTCCAAAAAAGAAACAACCGCTTTGCAGGATGAAAAGCAGGGTGATTTATTGGATGTGTCTTCTGTCGCCACAACCAAAAAAGATGAAAGCGCTTTACCGGTGAATGCTGCCGGTGGTTTGCAGGCCTCCGGTTTTGATCATGGCAAAACGCTTTCGCAGATGAAAAGTTTTATTATGGATCAATCATCTGATGCACTCGAAGCCCAGGTTGGCAAAGGCGCATCTTTTATCAAATCGCTTTACGACTAAATCCTTTACCTTATTGAAGTAAATCCAATACAACCGGTAAAAGCTGCTTTTTGCGACTGACCACCCCGACCGCCTCCAGTGTGCCGTCGGGTAAACGTGTATATGGCAGTTCTTCAAGCCGGCCGCTTTCGCCTGAAATCACCAGGCGGCTGGCATCCCGAACCACATCGGTCACCATCAGAACCATCAAAGCAAGTCCTTTGGCCTCACGATAATCATCCAGGGCATGTTGAATTTCGTGTAAACGTTCGGCTAATTCCAGCAGGGTGGGCACTTCCACCTGGGCGATGGCGAACTTAAAACTTCCCGATTCGTATAATTTTAAATCAGAGGTAATGATCGAAGATAACTCGCGGGCAGCCAGGCCGGTGCCGGATGAGAGAATGGCCCGTCCGTATTCCTCGAGATTCTGGTAAGACAGGTTGGCGGGTTGATTCTTTAAGAAAATTTCTGCCAGCCAGATCGCGGCGGCTTTATCGCGCGGGGTAGTGGTGGGTGATTTAAAAATAAGCGTATCCGATAAAATACCGGCCAACAGCAGCCCGGCAATCCGCTCAGAGACTTCAACGCCGGCGTTGCGCACCCTTTCGCCCACCAGGGTGGATGTGCTGCCTACCGGGTCAATCGTAAAGGGTATTGGCGTGCGTGTAGGCGAATTTCCGAGGCGGTGATGATCAAGCACTTCAATCAGATCGGCTTCATCCAATGAACCGAGCGCCTGAGCGCTTTCGTTATGGTCCACCAGAATAATTTGCATGCGCGGCGGGTTTAATACGTCCGGCGAGCGGCAAATACCGTAATATTTACCGTTTTCATCAACCACCAGAAAATCGTCACGTTCATCGCGCACCACGCGCGGGCGGCCATCGCGAACACGCATGTTGGTGGTAAAACGGGGCACATCCTGGTCAGCGGCTTCGCCGCAGGGTTCTGATAAAATGCGGGCGACCGAGACGTTTCCCAGATCGATGCGTTCTTCCATCTGGCGTGAGAAAAAACGAAAGACACTGTTCCCGGTGATTAAACCCAGCGGGGTGCCGTCGGCTTCCACAATGGGAGCGCCGGTATGGCCGCCAGAGGCAACTTCCCAGGCTTCGCGCAGGGGGCGGTTGGGCAGAATGGGCGGCAGCGTGCGGGCAATGCGTTCAAAACGCGGCGAGGCATCGGCCAGGTAAACGGGGGCTTCAATGCCCAGTGTTTTTAATACCCATGTAGACTGGGCATTCATGGCGCCGGCGCGCGATGGAATGGCATTGGCGCCATCACGTTCGCGTAAGAGCCAGGCGTAACCAATTGCGGCGGCAATTGAATCGGTGTCAGGGTTAACATGACCTATAACATTAATCGGCGTAAGCATAAATGAGTTTTCCTCCACAATAATCCAACAGACTAACAATCATTTTATCAATTTTTAGCCATGTTTTCTACCGTTCATGAGAAATAAGTTGTGAGGAATTAAAAATTTAATCCAAAATTATTCGTGCATCCACGGCGTATAAATCGCTGCCCGTG
>JAJTBH010000097.1 GCA_021287005.1 Anaerolineae bacterium | reverse complement strand
GAATATTCGTCAGAAGATACGTCAGGAAAAACAGCAAAATCCATTCCAACGGCTGAAGGGGAAATTTTCGCCAGAATTTGACCCCATCTCGGAATAGAACCCAAATCAGACCCGCCAGAAAAACGAGGATTGCGGAAACCCAGCTGGAAAGCATGGGATTCAAAAACAAAGCCAACCAGCGCGCCAGCCAGATTTGAATGATCAAACCACAGGCCAGGCCGGTTAATGTTTGTTCGTTACGGCGTAAATTAAAAACCCCGCGACAGATCCAGATGCCGCCTGTAATAATTAATAAAAACCAGAGCGACGGCACGCATAATCCCAAAATTATTTTGACCATAATGTTTGAATTATAACTTAAATGAAGAATGGATTAAAAAAGTTATTTTTGATAATGATTGACATACAAAATGGAATCTGAATACAATAATAATGATAAAATGAATTAACTTCCAATTTTTATTATTTAACGTTTGGTGGAGGTCTATGTCAAAGGTCATTGCGGTCAGCAATCAAAAAGGCGGAGTCGGCAAAACGACAACCTGCTTTTCTTTAAGCGCCAGCCTGGTGGAGATGGGTTTTCGTGTACTGGTGGTCGATCTTGATCCACAATCGAATCTGACTCTGGCAGCCGGCCTTGATTACGATGAACTGGATAAAACCCTGGTGGATTTACTGGACAGCCACAGCCAAAATTCCGCTGTAGCCAGTGAACAATTTATTCACCAAACCAGTCTCAAAGGCCTTGATATTCTGGCGTCAGATCCCCGGTTGGCTCGGGTGGAGCGCGATTTATATGAACAAAACGAATATGAAAACCGCCTGTCCAAAGCCATCAGTCCGCTTAAAAATATTTACGATTTTATCGTTCTGGACTGCCCGCCAACCTTAAGTTCCCTGACCTTGATCGCTTTTTATGCGGCTGATGAAATCCTTATTCCGGTGCAGTGTGAATATTATGCCGCCAAAGGACTTGACCTGTTATTAACCATTATCAGCACGATGGAAAAACGACGCAACCAGACCATTCCCTGGCACCTGGTGGTGACTTTATTTGATCCACGCAATAAAATTCATCGTACCGTATACGACCAATTACAGTATAATTTCTCGGATCATTTATTGGAAACATTTATCCGTATGGATACCAAACTTAGAGAATGCCCGATCGTGGGCGAGCCCATCACGGTTTATGCTCCCAACACACGTGCCAGTGAACAATATCGCCAGTTGGCTCAAGAAATAAACCAGAGGGTTAAGTAAGAAGGAGATGCCATGACCACAAAAAAAAAGAAGTTAGAGTCCAGCCTTGAAGGCCTATTTTCGAGATCAAAAGATACAAAACCTGTTAAAGAATCCAACCCGGTAGAGGCACCTTCTTCACCCGCACCCGTCGAAAAAACGGTGAAATCAACTGCAAAAAAAGCTGCCGTAAAAGCTGCGGCCGAAGATGTTAAAACCAGCGAGGCGGTGGTGACGAAAGCGGTGCAGGAGGAAAAAGTTAAACCTGCGCCCACCGAGAAAGTGGAAACTGCAGCAGTGGTTGAACCCGTTAAAACAGAAAAGACTGCCCCGATTGTAGAAAATAAACCTGTGGCAAAAAGTGAACCGGAGCCGGTGATCGAAAAGGAACCGGAACCGGTCGTTCAACCGAAACCGGCCGGCCAGAACAGCAACGCTGCCTTGAGTGTAGCCACCGAAACCAGCCTGGTAGCCCAAGCCGAGGACGCCGACGATGTTCAGATCCTGGTATTTAAAATAAATAATGTCGCCTATGGCATTGATGTCGGCCTGGTGCAGACCATTATTAAACCGCAAGCGGTCTTTTTGGTGCCCGGAACGGTGGAATACTTAAAAGGCTTAATCAATCTGCGCGGAGCAGTGGTTCCCGTGATTGATATGCGTCTGCGTTTTGATTTGCCCGACCGTGAGGCCGATAAGGAAACCCGCTTTATTGTGGTTGAGATTGACGACATTATGGCCAGCATGGTGGTGGATCAGGTGGACGGTGTTCGTACGATTTCGACCAAATATATTGAGAAACCCTCCGGACTTGTGATGGATATTGACAATCGTTACCTGACCGGAATTGCGCGAATGGACGATCAAATTGTGCTGATTCTGGATCTTTTGCAGGCCATTCGCCCTGACAAAGTGGAACAGCATTAATTTTTTGCCGATTAAATAAAAAAACCGGTCCTCATTTACATGATGAGGACCGGTTTTAGATTAATTTTTTGCCTGGTGGCGTTTATCCAATTCGGACAGAAGATCAGCGGGGGAGAGATTGCGGCTGGCAAGCAGCACAAACAGGTGGTAAATCAAATCTGATGATTCTTCAATCAAACGTTGATCACCCTGCGCTTTGGCAGCCAGAATCACTTCCATAGCTTCTTCGCCTACTTTTTTTAAAATTTTATCTTCACCCCAATTGATTAATTTGGCTGTGTAAGATTCATCGGTGGGGTTATCACGTCGCTGGCAAATAATTTCAAATAAACTTTCAAAAGTCATCATAATTCCTCTCCATTTTTAGATTCGATGGATAATGGGTTAAAAAAACAACTGGTACTGCCGGTGTGGCAGGCCGGGCCGGCAGGCAAAACCGAGACCAACAGAGTATCCAAGTCGCAATCCAACGCCAGGGATACCACTTTTTGAATATTACCTGATGTGGCGCCTTTATGCCAGATCTCCTGGCGGCTGCGCGACCAAAAATGAGTTTCGCCGGTTTCGAGAGTCAATTTAAGCGTTTCAGCATTCATATATGCCAGCATTAAAACCTGCCGGGTATTTACATCCTGCACAATGGCCGGAATCAAACCGCTGGCATCATATTTTATATTGGTTTCTAATAGGTTCATAAAACCTCAATCATTAATCACCCGAATAGGAATATTTTTTTGTGCCAAATATTGTTTTAAGTCCGGGATAAATAGTTTTCCGTCATGAAATAGTGAAGCGGCCAGGGCGGCATCAGCTTTACCTTCGGTGAGTACGTCGGCAAAATGCTGCATGTTGCCGGCACCACCAGAGGCAATCACCGGCACACTGACGGCTTCGGCAATGGCACGCGTTAACTCGAGGTCAAACCCTTTTAAAGTGCCGTCGGCATCCATGCTGGTTAATAATATTTCACCCGCGCCACGCGCGACGGCTTCTTCGGCCCAGGCGACGGCATCCTTGCCGGTAGGTGTCCGTCCGCCGTTAATCACCACCTCCCAACGGGCGGGCTCATTAATGGGTGTGCAGCGGCGGGCATCAATCGCGAGAACAACACACTGGCTGCCAAAACGTTCGGCGCCTTCGCTGAGTAAATTGGGATTATGCACGGCGGCAGAATTAACACTGATTTTATCGGCGCCGGCCAGCAGAAGTTTGCGCATATCTTCCACGGTGCGAATGCCGCCGCCAACCGCCAACGGCATAAAAACCGAACTGGCTACTTTACGCACCGTATCCACCACGGTGGCACGACCTTCAGGGGTGGCGGAAATATCCAGAAAAACGAGTTCATCCGCGCCGGCCGCGTCATAAATGCGGGCCTGTTCAACCGGATCGCCGGCGTCCCGCAGGTTTTCAAAATGCACACCTTTAACAACGCGTCCGTTGGCGATATCCAGGCAGGGAATAATTCTTCGCGCTAACATGGCCTTATCCTTTCGTTAAACCGATCACGGTTTGCAGGTTTAAACAACCCTCATACAATGCCCGGCCGATGATAATGCCGGACAAACCGGCTTGTTGGGCTTTTAAGACGTCTTCAGCCTGGCTGACGCCGCCACTGGCGATCACGTCCAGTCCGCTGGCTTCGGCCAGGGCGCGTGTAGCTTCCAAATTAATACCGGTTTGCAGCCCATCGCGGGCGATATCGGTAAAAACCAGCCAGCGTAATCCGGCGGTTTTTAACTGATGGGCGGCATCCAACGCGCTGAGGTGGGTGGCCTGCTGCCATCCACGCGACTGCACCAGGCCGTCACGTGCATCCAGGCTGACGGCCAGCTTTTCAGGCCCCCAGCGTTTAAGCGCCTCAGCAAATAAACCGGGTTGTTCGACAGCCAGTGTGCCGATGACGGCGCGGCTTACGCCCAGGTTTAGAGCGGCTTCGATACCGGCCAGATCACGCATACCACCGCCAAATTGCACAGGTACATCAAACTCACGTGCTTTTTTGATGATTTCCGCCAGGGCAATCAGATTCGCCTGGCCTGATTCACCAAAGGCGCCGTCCAGATTAACCACATGCAGCCATTCGGCGCCGGCTTTTAACCAGAGCAAAGCCATTTCGGCCGGATTGTCACCATATTGGGTCTGCCGGTTGGGGTCGCCTTCCTTAAGGCGCACGACCTGACCTTTGCGCATATCGATTGCCGGAAAAACGGTAAATGATTTTTTCATACTCATCGGCCTTTATATTTTGATAAAGTTGGCTAAAATTTGCTGGCCGACTTTTTGACTTTTTTCGGGGTGGAACTGAACCCCGAGAATATTATCTTTTTGGACGGCGCAGGCAAAATTGATGCCATATAACGTTGATGCGGCCCAGTCTGTTTTTTGCGCAACAGAACAGTAATATGAATGGGTGAAATAAACGTAGGTTAAATCGGGCAGGCCGTTAAAAAGAGCGCAAGGTTTTTCGAAATGAATTTGATTCCATCCGTTATGCGGCACTTTAATGTTGAGGTTATCGGGAAAACGGATAACCTCCCCTTCAACATAACCCAGACCTTTAAATTCGCCCATTTCTTTGCCGACATCCAGCAAGGCTTGCATGCCCACACAAATGCCCAGCAAGGGCGTGCCACGCCGGATGACTTCATCAAGGGCTAGGTCGAGATGGCGCTGGCGCAGACCCTGCATAAAACTGCCAAAGGCACCCACACCGGGCAGTACCAATCGCGAAGCGCCAATCACTTCTTCGGGGTCGGAGGTCAAACCGACCGACAGGCCCTGGCTTTGCAGGGCATTTAATACCGAGTGTAAATTACCGGTTCCTGCATCAATGACGAGCGTATCAGTGGAAGGTTTCATCTCAAAATAATACTCCTTTGCTGGAAGGGATCATTTCGGCACGGCGGGGATCCAGGCGCGTGGCGGCATCCAAAACGCGCGCCAGGGCTTTAAAAATAGCCTCCGCCTGGTGATGATCATCAAGACCGCTCAAAACCTGAATGTGCAGGTTACAGCGTGCTTGAAAGGCAAAACTCTCAAAAAAGTGGTTAAAGAGACTGGTCGGAATGCCGCCCACGGAAGGCGACTGCCAGTTGGTGTGCAAAACGGCATATGGCCGGCCTGAAAAATCGATGGTAACGCGCGCCAGGCTTTCATCCATTGGAACTTCCATGCTGGCCATGCGAATAATGCCCTTACGGTCTCCCAGAGCCTGCAAAAAAGCCTGGCCCAGACTGATGCCGACATCTTCAACGGTGTGGTGAGGGTCAATTTGCAGGTCGCCGCGTGCTTTAAGGGTGAGATCAAACAAACCATGTACGGCGATCTGAGTGAGCATATGGTCCAGAAAAGGCAGACCGGTATCAATGGCATTGTTTCCCGAACCATCAATATTTAAGGACCATTCAATTTGAGTTTCTTTTGTATTCCGTGTGCCCTGGCTGAAGCGCCCGGTCGGTTTAATGGTAAATTCGCGCTGAGGTTCCTGACCTTCGGCCAATTGGTGTAAAGCGGCAATCAGAATATCGCTATGTTCCGGTTTGCCCACACTGACCCGCACATAATCTTTTAACAAGGCATTATCGTAATAACGCAGCAAAATGCCACAGACGGCCAGTTTGTCTTTAATATCTTTGGCGCTCAGATGGGTATTCACTACCTTACAAAGAATGAAGTTGGATTGCGAAGGAACAGGCTGTAAAAACGGAATTTCACTCAACGCCGTAAACAGGCGGCGACGTTCACGGCGCAGACGGGCGACAATATCGGCCAGATAATCGCGGTCTTCAATGGAAGCAATCGCGGCAGCCGAAGCGGCTACATTAACATTATAGGGTTGTTTGGCTTTCCAGAGGGTGGCCATTAACCAGGCCGGAAAAGCCCCATAGCCCACGCGCAGACCGGCCAGACCGGCCCATTTGCTGAATGTACGCAAAACGATCAGGTTTTTGCGATTGGGAACTTCCTTAATTAAACTGATAGCCTCGCCCAATTTGCCGCCATCCTCTGCAAATTCGATGTATGCTTCATCAATGACGACCATCAAGGGTAAATCCAGTAAAAAATTGATTTCTTCGCGAGTCATCAAGCGTCCATCCGGGTTATTGGGATGGGTGGCGAAAATGACTTTCGGTGAAAATTTATTAACCGCGTCCCGGATGGCGGGAATATTCAATGAAAAATCATCATTACGTTTGATGTCAATAACTTGCCCGGCGTTTAACAGCGTGTCAAACGGGTACATGCCAAAGGTGGCCGGCAGGTTAATAACAGCGTCGTCGACCTCCAACAATACCCGCAGCAACAAATCGATCATTTCATCCGCACCGGTGCCGGCCAACAGGTATTCCTGTGGGACGCCCGTATAAGTAGAAAGGGCGGCGCGCAGCGCCCGGCTCTCGGGATCGGGATAAATATGCGCAAAATCCAGGTGATTAAGCGCAGCACGGGCACGCGGCGATAAACCGTAGGGATTTTCGTTGGCATCCATTTTAACAATGGCGTCAATGGGAATGCCGTAACGTTCGGAAAGTACCTCAAAAGGTTCAATCGGCGTATAAGGTGATAATTTTTCGTAACGGGATGCTGTTTTCATAAACGCTCCAATGCGGCATTGGCGTGCCCATCCAGACCTTCGGCGCGGGCGATGGCAGCGGCGGCCGGGGCAATACGGCGCGTCGTTTGCGGGTCCAAAGCCACCAGACTGATGATGTGCACAAAATCGAGCACATTCAGGGGTGAATTAAAGCGGGCAGAACCGCCGGTGGGCATGACATGGCTGGGGCCGGCCACATAATCTCCCAGTACTTCAAAGGAATGTTCGCCGATAAAAATTCCACCGGCCGCATAAATTTTTTCGGTCAAAGCCCAGGGATCACGAACTGAAAGGCAAAGGTGTTCAGGCGCGTAGGCGTTAGCCAGCTCCACGGCTTCGTCCAGATTGGCGGTTAAAACGGCACCGCTGCGGCCGGGCAGGGAAGCGTTGAGGAAAAGTTTGCGGTCGCGTTTTTCGTACTGACGGACCACAGCAGCCTGAACCGCTTCGATTAAGGCGGCAGAGGGGGATAATAAAATCCCGGCGGCCAGAAAATCATGCTCGGCCTGGGCAATCAGGTCGGCCGCAACCCATTCGGGGTTGGCGCTTTCATCCGCGATGACCAGGGTTTCAGTCGGCCCGGCCATGCTGTCAATTCCGACGATGCCGAATACCTTTCTTTTCGCCAGCGTGACAAAAATGTTTCCGGGACCAAAAATTTTATCCACCGGGCGGATAGTTTCGGTGCCATATGCCAGGGCGGCAATTGCCTGAGCACCACCGACCGGATAAATTTCCTTAATTCCCAACAGGCAGGCCGTGGCCAGAATGAGCGGATCAATCCGGCCGCTCTGACGTTGGGGCGGGGCAACCAGCACGATTTCAGAGACGCCGGCCACCTGGGCAGGTACGGCAGACATGATCACCGATGAAGGCAGCGGTGCAGTTCCGGCGGGGACATATAAACCCACACGGCGAATGGGGCGAACGAACTGCCCCAACGTGCCACCCAGGTTTTGAGTCATCCAGGACGTTACGGGTTGTGCCATATAAAAGCGGCGTACCCGTTCGGCGGAAAGCGATAAAGACTGGCGCAATTCATCACTTATCCCGTTCCAGGCCTGCTGGAGTTCTTCGGGTGTCACTTGTAAAGAGTCTAATTCAGGACTGTCAAGTTTTTGTGTCCACTCAATCAGGGCGCTGTCGCCCCGATTGCGCACATCTTTAATCAGGCGGTCGACCACGCCATCGGGGGTTAAATCTTCGCCAAAGGTGTTTTTGATGCGCTGCAAAGTGGCCGGTGAAACTGGCATATCTTCCAACGCTTCGCGTTTAAGAATGCTTGTTTTTGCGGTAGTGACGTCATATTTTTTTAACATGGATATTCTCCTTATTCGGTCTCTTGCAGAGCTTTTAACATGGCCTGGTAACGCGGAGGCTCCTCTTCAAAGATGTAGGTGACGGGCATTACCACCACGCCACTGCCACCGACGGCGCGCAGTTCATTTATGGCTGAAAAGAGTTCGTCACGATGCACGATGATATTAACCGCATACCAGTTCTTTGACAGATCACGCGGGTAAACCCTGGAGATGGTCGGACCTTGCAGCCCGCGAATGGTACATTGGGCAAAGATCAAATCCGCCAGGCTTTCGGGGGATTCGGCGCGCATATTGGCAAAGATGGCCAGATTGCCGGAAGCGCGCAGATAAGCCTCAAAAAATTCGAGTAATTTATGGGCGACGGCCTGCACCTGCGGGTTATTTTTAAGCGAATTAAAATTGGCAATTAATGCGGCCTGTGATTGTAAAACCAAACCATCCGAGAGGGCACGCAAACGATTGTCTCTGAGCGTTTGACCCGATGAAACCAGGTCTGAGATCATATCGGCATATCCAATGGCCGGAGCCGTTTCAAGTGTGCCTTCGGCGGAAATAAGCGTATTGGGAATATTATATTTTTCGAGAAAACGACTGGTAAGCGTGGGATATTTGGTAACAACCCGAATGGGACGATTCAGGCGGTCGACATAATTTTTCAAGTCAGCCGTGGTGTTAACATTTGACCAGTTTTCGGGTACGGCCAGGCGCAAGGAACAGCCGCCAAAACGCAGATCATCGTGCAAGATTAAAATCTGGCCGTTATCTCCTTTGCGTTCTTCAATGACATCCAGACCGGTGATACCAAAATCAACACTGCCGTCGCGCACACTGACCACAATGTCTGCCGGACGTTGAAAGAGCACCAGAACATCAGGCAGATCTGGAATGCGGGCTTCATATTGACGTTCGTTGGGTTTGTCGACACGCAAACCACAGGCTTTCAAAAAGTTTAACGCGTCTTCGGCCAGTCTGCCTTTGGAAGGCAGAGAAATACGGATGGTGGGAGGTGGGGTGGTGAAAGATGTCATAAAAACTCCTTAAAAAAAATTCCCCCCGGCGACCGGGGGGATTGGGATCTGATTTTTATAAACGAAAAATACCAGACTTCTTGCCGGTCAGGCTTTTGAAAGACTGGTATGATGATGATTGGCGTAAAAAACGTTTCTCATACCGGAAAATATAACAAAGTTGTTCGATTTTGTCAATCTTTTTAAAAAGTATATTAGAATTAACTATGTAAAAAAACATTCTTCCTGTAATGGAAAGTGGATCAATGACGGCTGTGCAATTGCTCCTTGTCGATAATGACCTGAATGTATTTGCTCTTTTAGAGCAATGGCGTCAGGAAAATTCTTTTGAAGATTTCCCTCAAGAGATCGTTTTCCGTGCCCATTCTATTGATCAAATCACAGCTAAAGATTGGGCGTGGCCGCAGGAACCCTCGGTTTTAATCCTGGCATCGGGAGATGTAACCACCGAAAAGTGGTGGGGCACGCTTGAGACCTGGCAAGGCCAAATTCCAGTTCTACTGATAGTAAAACAAAAGGATTTTAAAATTGCGGTCGACCGGGTGGGCTGGCAAGCGGTTCTGGGATATCAATCCTTAAATCCTGCGATATTAATCCATACAATTTTTGCACTGCTGGAAACCCGCCGCCTGGCAGATGCGGTTAGCGAGATCCGAAACAACGCCCAGAATCGCGAAGATTTTCTGGCGAATATGAGCCATGAAATCCGCACGCCGATGAGCGGCATTATGGGCATGGTCACCTTGCTGCTCGAAAGCGATTTATCGGCGGAACATAAAGAATATTTGCAAATGATTCAAGACAGCGGCGAGACGCTGCTAACACTGATAAACGATATTCTCGATTATTCCAAAATTGAAGCCGGAAAAATTACTTTTGATAATCAGGCCATGGACGTTCAGGTTCTGGTTGAATCAGCCCTGGATTTACTGGCAACCAGAGCCGTGGAAAATCAGGACGAGTTATCCATGTTTGTCGAACCGGGTGTGCCGATTCGCGTTATCGCGCCTGAAGTTCGTCTGCGCCAGATTCTGGTAAACCTGGTTGGAAATGCGGTTAAATTTACCAGCCGAGGCGAAGTTCACATTCACGTAAATTACCATTACCTGGAAGACGGCCGTTATGAGCTCGTATTTTCAGTGGTAGATACAGGCATTGGCATTGCGCCGGAAAAAATTTCACAGTTATTTAAACCTTATTCTCAACTGGATGCCAGCATTCATACACGATATGGCGGCACCGGGTTGGGCCTGGCCATTTCGAAGCGTTTGATTGAATTAATGGGCGGCCAAATCTGGGCAGAAAGCAGCGGAATTCCGGGTGGGGGCTCAACTTTTTCATTCAGATTGATCGTTCAGGAAGACACAAATTCGGGTATTAAATTGGAGCGGCAGAGTTTTCAGCCGTTGATGAATAAAAAGTCGGCCATGTTATTGCTGAATAAAAAACACCAAACCGAAACACTTTCCCGTGTGTTAAATTTCTGGGGGATGCAGCCTTTGGAAGTGAAACACCTGGAAGAGGCCGAAGCTCTGGTGGGTGAGGGCCGGTACTTTGACGTGATTATCCTGGATCAGGATGTTTTATTTGCCGAAAAACCGGATACCATGAGTCAATATGTGCCCAGTTTTGACTGCCTTAAAATCCCCGTTTTATTATTAAAGACGCCCGGAGATAAACGAGAGATACTTTCCGATAATAATATGGTGTATTTGTTAAACAAACCGGTAAAGATCGCTCAATTATACGATCTGCTGCGCTCCATATTCTCCGGCTCATCACGCGGCAAAAGAAAAGCGGTTACAGCGCCTTTTGCCATCCGCCCCGGAGAGCTGTTTCCTTTACGAATTTTATTGGCCGAAGATGAGGCCACCATTGTCGATAATGGCAAGTCGGCTCTTGAGGTTATGGAACGTCAGGATTTTGATGTCGTTTTAATGGATATGATTATGCCGGAAATGAACGGCAAGGATGCAACTCGTTTCATAAGAAGTTCCCTGCCGCCTAATCGAACGCAGCCGATAATTATTGCTTTAACTGCCAATACCGGCGAATTGAGAGCCGATTTTGGCAGTTATTCAACGATAGGCTTTGATGAATATATCGGGAAACCTTTCCATATCTCCCGATTAAAACAGGTTTTACAATGGGCTGCCCAGAGAAACCGGCAAAATAAAGAGCAAAATTTATGGGGGAACCCTGAAGTGGACGAATCCATGTCAGGTAGCCTGGCCATCGACCGGAATGCTCTGAAAATGTTCTGGACCGGGTTGGGGGAAGATACACATAAAATGCAAAATGAGCTGATCCACATGTTTTTAAAATCCAGTCCGGAACGGCTCAAACAAATATTTAATTTATTAAAAACAAATGACGCCGAAATGATCTATCATCTTGCGCATACGCTTAAAGGAGAGGGGAAGACATTTGGTGCGGTTCGATTTGCAGATTTATGCAGGCAGATGGAGCTTCTGGCAAAAGAACGAGATCTGTCACACGCACCGGCTTTGTTTATGCGTATAGAAAAAGAATATGATAAAGTGGCGATGGAACTGGAACAAATTTTATCTGACATAAATAAATAACATTGTAATTGGAGACCTGGATGTATATCTCCCCTGAACAACAAGATGTTTTGTCTGAATTAGTTAATATTGGCTTTGGACGAGCTGCCGCCACCTTATCCGTTTTGGTCGGGCAGAGAGTATTGCTTGAAGCGCCGCGAGTTGAAATTTTATCGGTCGGTGAGCTTAAATCTTTTATAGTC
>JAJTBH010000096.1 GCA_021287005.1 Anaerolineae bacterium | reverse complement strand
GGTTAATCAGGTTGCGTTAAAAATTACCAATCTGACTTTAAGCAGTGTGATCAATACCGTTGATAATGAAACTGCCATTTATAACAATAACGGCACCGTCACCATCGAACACTGTTTCATCATCGGTAACCTTTCCGAGGTTGTGGAAGACAGCGCTCATATAAACGGGTATTTCGGCGGCATGGGCGGCGCAATTATTAACAACGGAAGCATGAGCATTCACAACAGTATCTTATCAAATAATATGGCTCGTGATTATACTTCCCGCTCTTACGGGTTGGGAGGCGCCATTTATAACAACGGTTCATTAACGATTAATAAATCGACCTTCTCAAACAATTATGCTCTCACTTCAGGCAGTTCAGACGGTGCACGCGGCGGCGCAATTTATAACGCTTCAGGAACCCTTACCATTAACGACAGTTATTTTTATACCAACGGCGCTCTGGATATAAACAGCCCGGAATTATACGGATCGGGAGGCGCCATCTATAATGCCGGGGGCAATCTGATCTTAAAAAGCAGTGCGCTGGTACTGAATATGGCAAAAGATGCGGGGGGTGCGGTATATAATGCTGCCGGTGCAAGCCTGGTGAATAATTCTCTAATCCGGAATGAAAGCAACCTGGGCAACGGTGGCGCTATCTTTAGCGCCGCTGCAATCAGCCTAACCAACAACACCCTGGTCGTCAACAACGCCGGGAATACAGGCGGGGGTGTATTCATGCAGGCCGGCTCTTTGAATATGGTCAATAACCTGATCAGCAATTCATTAAACGGCGGAGACTGTGTTTTAAACGGCGCAGCCTCCTTGAGTGTTAATTTAAACAACCTGGTGCGTGACGGCTCCTGTTCGGCGGCGTTGACCAGTGACCCCAAGCTGGATAGTAATTTACTCGATAACGGCGGCCCGACTCTGACGATGGCCCTGCTCAGCGGCTCGCCTGCCATCAACGCCGGTAATAACAGCGGCTGCCCGGCCACCGATCAACGCGGGGTAAATCGCGATTCGAACTGCGATATCGGCGCATTTGAAGTGGATAACTCTATTCCAACCGTAACGATCAACCAGGCTTCCACCCAGGCCGACCCCACTGGCAGTGATCCGCTTTTATTTACAGTGATTTTCAGCAAAAAAATTGACAGCGCCACATTCAGCGCTGCGGATATCAGTTTAAGCGGCACGGCTGCGGGGCCACTTACAGTTGATATCACCGAAATAACACCCAATAACGGTACCACTTTCCGGGCAACCGTCAGCGGCATGAGCAGCAGCGGTACAGTCATCTCATCAATACCTGCCGGCGCCGTTAAGGATTTTGCCAATCATGACAATACCGACAGCGGCAGCACAGACAACAGCATTATTTTTAACTTTACCGACCTGGGGGTTTCCAACACCAGTTTGCGTGATTTTTACGAAGGGTCCGGACCCGATCAATTTACGGTAAACTTTAACCGCGATGTAAACAACCCGGCCGGGGACAGCGATCATGACGATGTCACCAATCCAGACAACTACCTTCTGGTTAATAAAGGTAACAACGGCCTGGCAGATACCGTTTCTTGCAGCGCCGGTGTACAGGCAGACGATGTTCGTTTTCCGGTTGACTCGGTCAGTTACAACAGTGCCGCACGCCAGGCCACCGTCCACCTCAGCAGTCCCCTGCCAATCGGTTTTTACCGGCTGCTGCTCTGCGGCTCAACTTCCATTATCGATTTATTCGGAAATCCACTTAATAACGGCAGTGATTACGGTTTTGATTTGCGGGTAAGCCTGGCGTCTTCGGGCGGTTTGCCTGCCACCGGGTTTGCCCCCGGCCGCATCACCTACCTGCCCCGGCAGAGTGCAGATTCGGCTTATGATGAAACGGAAATGGAATTGGAAATCCCATCCCTGCACTTAAAAATGAATATCGTCGGCGTGCCCCAAACCGGATCGAGCTGGGATGTTTCCTGGTTGGAATCAGACGCCGGTTGGCTTTACGGCAGCGCTTACCCCACCTGGGCCGGCAACACGGTGTTAACCGCCCACGTTTGGGATGCGCTCAATCATCCCGGTCCATTTGCCCGGCTTAAAGAACTTAACTATGGCGAGAAGTTTTATATTCACGCATTTGGGCAGACCTACATCTATGAAGTGCGCGAAAACAAACCGGTGGCTGTTAACGATCTGCATGATGTCTTAAAAAGCGAAACGTTTGATTGGGTTACATTATTAACCTGCGAATCATACAACCCGGCCACCAATCAATACCTCGCCCGGCGGTTGGTGCGCGCCGTGCGTATTGCGGTGAAATAACCCCGCCTGACTGGTTTAATTTAATCAATTTCGTTTATACTCAGTTTACATAAGGCATTTATACTTCTGTCATTATGAGCAAAATACTGATTGTAGACGATGATCCCCATATTCGCGAGCTGGCGCGTGTGTTTTTGCACAATGCCGGTTTTGAGATTCTTGAAGCCGGTGACGGCCGCGAAGCCCTCTTGTTGCTGGATTCCGTTAAAGTAGATTTATTCATCATCGATATCATGATGCCGCGTATGGACGGTTGGGAGCTTTGCCAGGAACTGCGCCAGTCTTATGACCTGCCCATTTTAATGCTGACCGCGCGCGGCGAAACCAGCCAAAAAATCAAAGGGTTTCAATTGGGAACAGATGACTACCTGGTGAAGCCCTTTGAACCGCTCGAACTGGTTGAACGGGTAAAAGCCCTTTTACGTCGTTATAAAATTTCCACCTCGCAGACCGTGCAGGTGGGTGATTTGTTGATGGACCACAAAAGTTTTCAGGTAACGGCCGGCGGTAAAACCATTACCCTGCCGCTTAAGGAATTTGAATTGTTGTTTAAACTGGCCAGTTATCCCGGCCGCACCTTTTCACGGGAACGCCTGATTGAGGACGTGTGGGGGTATGATTTTTCAGGCACCGATCGCACTCTGGATGTGCATATCAACCGCCTGCGCGAGCGCTTCCCGCAGGAAGATTATTCCTTTAAAATCACCACCATCCGCGGCCTGGGTTACCGGCTGGAGCTAAGCGCATGATAAAAAAACATCCCGTACTTTTTAGAATCTTCTGGATGGTGATCGTGCTGTTTGTGTCCGGATTATTTTTTGCCCTCGCCTTTTACCTGAGCACACTGTTTTTTCACTATATTCGCTTCACCCCGACTCCCATCATCACCCAGATAATTAATTCTTTTCTCGGCCTGTTAATGATTTCAGTCGTACTTAACATTATCGCTCGCGCCGTCAAAATCCGTCCCCGACACACCTTTCAACCCATAATTGATGCCATGGAAAGTATCGCTCAGGGCAATTTTGATATTCGCCTGGATGGTGAAGAACAGGAGGGAATCATGCACGGATTGATCGACAGCGTTAACAAGATGGCGCATGATCTGGGTGAAATGGAAAGCATGCGTCAGGAGTTTGTTTCCAACGTTTCCCACGAAATACAATCACCCCTCACCTCCATTCGCGGTTTTGCCGAGGCCCTGCAGAATGACAATTTAAGCCCGCAGGATCGCCATCATTATCTTGAAATTATTCGCCAGGAAAGCGACCGGCTTTCGCGATTAAGCAACGACCTGCTCAGACTGGCTTCACTCGAATCGGATCAGGTTAAATTTGATCCGCAGCCTTACCGGTTGGACCAACAGGTGAAAAGCGTCATTTTAACCAGCGAACCGCAGTGGCATGATAAATCGCTGAACGTTGAGGCATTTCTGAGCGAACTAACCATAGTCGGCGATGAAGACCTGTTAAGCCAGGTATGGATGAACCTGCTGCACAACAGCATTAAATTCACGCCGCCGGGTGGATCGATTCAGGTGGCTGTCACAACCGAAGCGGAAAATGTGATCTTCAGCATCAGCGACACCGGCATCGGCATTTCCGCTGAAGATCAAGTTCACGTATTTGAACGTTTTTACAAGGCCGACAAATCACGCACCCGCGCCGCCGGGGGCAATGGCCTGGGGCTGGCCATTGTGACCCGCATTATCAATTTACATCATGGCAGCATCAACCTCACCAGCGAAGCTGGCAAAGGTACGACCTTTACCGTCAGTCTCCCCATACACCAGGCCTGATAATTAACTTTTTTACAGATTATGAATTCCCCGTCCAAAAAATTGACGGGGAATTCTTATTTTCTTCACCACTTGTTTAAATTGAGTTTACATTAAACAGGTATCCTTCAACACAGAACAAATTAAGGAGATCGTTTATGATGGAACATTCCAATCACCGCGGCAAACAACGCCCGGACTTTTTCCCCGAAAAACAGGCGGGCATATCCCTCACCAGTGTCAACTGGTCGCGCCTGTTGGGGTATCTCAGCCCTTATAAAGGGCGTATGGCTCTTGCCGTTCTGGCTTTATTACTTTCCAGCGCTTTTAGCCTGGCTTTTCCACTGGTAATCGTGCGTATGCTTGAGAGCGTGACCAAATCGCAAAACTATGCCTCGCTCAACCTGCTGGCCGGCGCCCTGGTATTAATTTTTTTGTTGCAGGCCGTTTTCAGCTTTTTCCAAAATTATCAATTAACCTACATTGGCGAACGAATAGTTTTTGATCTGCGCACCAATCTCTACGGCCATTTGCAGGAACTATCGCTTGATTTTTACGCCAACCGGCGCGTGGGCGATTTAATTTCGCGTCTGTCCAGCGACGTCACCCAGATGCGCACCATGTTAACCGGCAACCTGACCATGCTGCTCAGCCAGGTGGTCAGTTTGATCGGATCGGTGATTATATTACTGACCCTCAATACCAGTTTTACCCTCTTTATCCTGGCGTTGGTGCCGGTTTTGATCGTGATTGCCATCGGCTTCGGCCAAACCATCCGCAAACGCAGCATGGATATTCAAGACGAACTGGCCGACTCAACCATCGTGGCCGAAGAGGGTTTGCAGGGCATTCGGGTGGTGAAAAGTTTCGGGCGTGAAAATTATGAGGTCTCACGTTACAACCACGCCATGGAAAAAACCTTTCAGGCCGCGCTTAAAATGGCCGTTTCAAGCTCTTTGTTCGGCTCGCTGATGATGTTTCTGGGTTTCAGCGCCATCGGCGCCATCATGTGGTATGGCGGCCGCGAGGTGATTGCCGGGCATCTCAGCCTGGCCATGATCACCGGCTTTTTAATCTATGGCATATCCATTGCCGCCAGTGTAGCCGGCATGGCCGGGCTTTACGGGCAGCTTAACGCCGCCATCGGCGGTGCGCAGCGTGTGTTTGAACTGCTTGATACCCCCTCCGGTGTGTTAGATGATCCTAACGCCAAATCACTGGAGACCTGCCAGGGATACCTGCGCCTCAACGATGTTTCATTCAGTTACGACGGCAAGACCAGCGTCTTGCAGGATGTTTCACTGGATGTACGTCCCGGCGAAATTCTGGCGCTGGTAGGCCCCAGCGGCGCCGGTAAAAGCACCCTGTTTAACCTTATCCCGCGTTTTTACGACCCGCTCAGCGGCAGTCTCACCCTGGATGGGCGCGACCTGCGCGGCCTGACCCAGAAAAGCCTGCGCCAGCATATGGCCATTGTGCCGCAGGAAACCATGCTCTTCGGCGGCAGCATTCGCGAAAATATCCTTTACGGTAAACTGGATGCCACTGACGAAGAAATGATATCTGCCGCCAAAGCCGCCAATGCACACGATTTCATCATGGCTTTTCCCAATCAATATGACACTGTGGTCGGCGAACGCGGCATGAACCTGAGCGGCGGTCAGCGCCAGCGTATTTCAATTGCGCGCGCCATTTTGAAAGATCCGCGCATCCTGCTGCTGGACGAAGCCACCAGTTCGCTGGACAACGAATCGGAAGAACTGGTGCAAGAAGCCCTGAACCGCCTGATGGTAGGGCGTACCACCGTGATCATTGCCCACCGCCTGAGCACCATTAAAATCGCCCACCGCATTGCCGTGCTTGAAAACGGGCGCATCAGCGAGTTGGGCACCCACTCCGAACTGATGGAACAAAACGGGTTGTATGCCCGCCTGTATGCCATGCAGTTCCGCAACCTGGACGAAGAGTTTAACAACCTGCCCAACGCCGTACAAAGCGGCTTGATTGCCAGAACGGATGTACCGGCAAATTCCTATGGACTGGTGGGAAGTTTCGACCAATCCCGTTTTACGGCAGATAAATGATCGGTTTCCATCAATAAATTGTATTTATGCACCCCTGGTGATTTTACCCCCCTCCCCGCACCGATTGATTCCAAATCAATTTAATGATCCACCGGGGAGGGATTGGGGTACGGTTAAAGATTTTCCGTTCTTTATAAATCGGTCAGGTTAGCAAACACAATAAATTTGACGTCTTTTTACGACACAAAAAATCCTCTGAATAAAATATTCAGGGGATTTTTTTATTGACTCCAGGGTCTTTTGGTTGTAAACTAATTCTGAATTTTTGACCAAATATGTTTATTTAGTCATTTTGACCAAACAAACGCAACAAGGCTCACAAAAACCTCCGTAAAAAGGAAAGTATAAGAGTGCCTTTCAACCCCCCACTTCAACACGAGAATAAACAGGCGTTAAAAAGGGTAATATGGAAAACAAACGAAAAACTGAAAATTTTAAAAAACGTGAAAGGGTGGATCGTATCCTGGATGCAACAGCGGAATTGATTTTGCGCTGGGGCTATAACAAAACCACCATCGATGATATTGCCCGTCAGGCGGGGGTGGCCAAAGGCACCATCTACCTGCATTGGAAAACCAGGGAAGATCTGTTTAAAGCGCTTTTAAAACGCGAACGGCTGGAACATGCCAGGGATTTTCAAGAGCGTATCTTAAACGATCCGCTGGGCTGCACGCTGCGAGGCATCACCCGTCATTCCGTATTGGCCGTGATGAAACGCCCCCTGCTTAAAGCCATTTTACTCGGCGATATGGAAGTTTTGGGAAAGTTAGCGCCCGGCGAGCGAAACTCTTCCGCTTATGCAGAAAGACTGGCCGGTTTTAAAAGTTACCTGCAATTGTTAAACCAATACGGTTTGCTGCGCAGTGATCTTAATCTGCAAAAACAGGTGCATATCTGGAGCGCAGTATTCTCCGGTTTTTTGTTGGGCGCACCGCTAATGCCCGACGAGTTCAGTTTGCCGGACGAAGAACTGGCGGAACTGATGGCTGAAACCATTCAAAGTGCATTGATGAACAATCACGAAATAAACCCTGAAACATTGTCTGTCATCAATCAAACTTTCAGACAATATGTGGAACAGGGTTTACTGGTTTTGGAACAACAATTCAGCCAGGAAACTGACTGAAATTATTGCGGGGGTTTTAATCCCCTCTTTATAAAATGGAGAAATTAATCATGAATAATGTTATTTTTACTTCCAATCTGGTGAAATCATTCGGTCCGACGCGTGCGCTGGACGGGCTTAATTTAACAGTCCGGAGCGGCAGCGTGCATGGTTTTTTGGGCCCCAACGGCGCCGGAAAAACCACTACCCTCCGAATTTTATTGGGGTTGTTAAAAGCCGATTCCGGCGATGTTTATCTTATGGGCGAAAACCCCTGGCAAAAAGCCGTTGAACTGCATCGCCGCCTGGCTTACGTTCCCGGAGATGTGACCCTCTGGCCGGAACTTTCCGGCGGAGAAGTGATTGACCTGCTGGGGCGTCTGCGCGGAAAAACGGATCCGCAGCGGCGCGCCGCTTTGCTGGAACGTTTTGATCTGGACCCGCGAAAAAAAGCCAACACCTATTCCAAAGGCAATCGCCAGAAGGTCGCCCTGATTGCCGCGCTGGCTTCAGATGTGGAACTGCTTATCCTGGATGAACCCACGAGCGGTCTTGATCCATTGATGGAAGCGGTCTTCCGCGAGTGTATACTGGAAGAACGTCAAAAAGGGCGTACCATCCTGCTTTCCAGTCACATTCTGGCCGAAGTGGAAGCCCTGTGTGACCAGGTGAGCATTATCCGCAAGGGCCGCCTGGTGGAAAGCGGCTCACTGGACGAATTGCGCCACCTGACCCGCACCTCGCTGTCTGCCAGCCTGTCCAGGCCGCCGCAGGGTCTGGATACTTTGGCGGGCGTTCACGATTTGGTTATCGACGACCGGCACATACGCTGCCAGGTGGACGATAACGAACTGGATGGCGTCTTGAGCCATCTGACCACTCTGGGTATATGCAGTTTAACCAGTCAACCGCCCACACTGGAGGAATTATTCATGCGCCATTATCAAAATGAAGAATCCGCTGAGGTGGCAAGATGAATAACCTGGCAGGCAGCAGCGCATTGATGCGCTTAATCATCCGGCGAGATTGGCTCAAATTTTTAATTTGGGCGATACTGGTTGGGGTAATACCGGTGAGCATGGCGGCCAGTTATATCAAACTTTACCCGACCCCCGAATCTCTCCGGGCTTTTTCCGATCTGGTCATGGGCAGCCCTGCAGAAATCGGCATGTTGGGTTTTGTATACGCCTCCAACGTGGGTGCATTAACCGCCTGGAGAGCCGGGTTAAATGGCGCCTTTTTGATTGTACCGGTGAGTATTTTATTTGTCATCCGCCATACCCGCAGCGAAGAACAGGCCGGACGGTCCGAGTTATTGGGCTCAACGGCCAGCGGCCGCCTGGCGCCGCTGGCTGCCAGTCTGCTGGTTTTATTGCCGCTCAATTTAATTATCGCCGTGATCATATCCATCGGGCTGATTAGCCTGGGGCTGCCGGCTACAGGCGCATGGGTCATGGGCCTGTCGGCCGCATCCGTGGGCTGGGTATTTAGCGCCCTGGCCACGCTGGTAGCTCAACTGACTGAAAGCCCCGCTCTGGCAAGGACGATCACGCTGATCATTTTTGCCTTCACCTGGTTCATGCGCACCATTGGCGACCTGAGCGGCGCACCCGGCAGTGAAGGCTGGCTCTCATGGGTTTCGCCCCTGGGCTGGCTGCGTTTAACCCGCGCTTTTGCCGGAGAACAGGTCTGGGTGCTGCTGCTGCCCCTGTTGTTGACCATCCTCCTGAGCGGTGTGGCAGCCCTGCTTTTATACCGGCGTGATCTGGGCGCCGGTTATTTACCCGTCCACGCCGGCCCTGCACAGGCGGCTTCCTCTTTAAACAGCCCCCTGGCCCTCTCGTGGCGTTTACATCGTAACGCTTTGATCATCTGGTCCATCGGCATCGCATTTTTTGGCTTTTTGTTGGGCACGGTCGGGGTTAATATGTCAGGTTTTGTGGATGCCCCTCAATTTCGCGCGTGGGCAAACGGCATGGGGTTAAGCAATGCGGGAGATGCTTTTTTGTTTTTAATCATTTATATTCTGGGACAGGTGATTTCAGCTTATGGCATCACGATTGTGTTAAAGCTGTACAGCGAAGAAAAAGAAGGCCGCGCCGATTCCATTCTGGCAGCCCCGGTCAGCCGGTTTAATTGGGCAGGCAGTCACCTGTTTTGGGCATTGTTTAATAGCACGATTTTAATGCTGATTTTAGGTTTATCCATCGGGTTGGGATATGGTTTAAACAGCGGAAATTTAACCTATGACTTTTTAAGGTTGTTTAGCCGCACCCTGACTCCTTTACCGGCCATCTGGGTAATAATTGGAATAACAAGCCTTTTTTACGGCTGGCTGCCTCGTTTTTCCGCAGCAGCATCCTGGGGACTCTTAATTTTCTTTTTGATGCTCGAACTTGGCTGGGAACTTCAACAAATCAGCCCGGCACTGTTTAAAATCTCGCCTTTTGCCCATGTACACTGGACAATTCAGGTATCAGCCCAGAGTCTGCTCGTTTTAACAGCCATAACCCTGCTATTAATCACTGGTGGAATATTGGGGCTTCGTCAACGGGATATGGGTTAAAATAATACTGCTGTCAAAAAACAATTATCCGGGCGCTCTTCCAAAAGAAGAGCGCTTTTTTATTTGATCCATTCACGACTTCAAAACAAACATTAGATAAAATTGATCCAAATTACCCGGTAGATTCCTGGTTCAAAAAGTTGGATAATAAAACAAAAAGGGCCGGAAAAAATATATATTTTTAATCGGTAGAAAGATAAATTATGAATATTTTTAACAACTTTAAAATTGGCGTCAAATTAACCGGCGGTTTCCTGACTGTAGCGCTCATTATTGTTATCGTCGCCGGTGTCGGTTACCTCAATCTGCAACATCTCAGCGATGAAATGGATTCGCTTTATATCAATAACACCCTGCCCATTCAATACCTGGGTGGGGAATCAACGGATTTGTATACCTTGCGTGGTAATTTATATAAAGCGCTGGCGATTCCCGCTGAGCGTGAGGCGACATTTAAAACCATTCTGACAAATATCGACTCGCTCGATCAGCAAAAAAAGCTTTATGAAACTTGCGAAAAAAGCGCAGAAGAGAGCCTGGAAGCTGATAAATTTAATACAGCCTGGCAAACGTACAAAAAGAATGTCCTGTCTGCCCTCGATTTGATCAAAGCCGGCCAGGAAAAAGCCGTTATCCAAAGTTTAATCGACGGAGAGTTGCATATAAGCAGGGATGCAGCCGCAGCTTCACTGGATAAACTGATTAAGTTGAACCAGTTGCAGGCTGAAGAGAAGAGTCAGCAGGGTAAAGCCAGTTTTTCCACTTCAACGATAATTATGGCCGGGGTGTCTCTGTTTGGTCTGCTTTTTGCGGTCGTTTTGGGTTTGCTGTTGTCACGCACTATGTCGCAGACCATTAAAGAGGTGGTGATGACGGCCGAACATATTACCCGCGTTGATTTACCCGCACTTAAAACCGCCACGGCTGCCATTGCCCGCGGCGACCTGACCCATTCCCTTGTGGTTAAAACCGGACTAATAAAAACCGAATCCCGGGATGAAATTGGAGACCTGGCGCGCGCTTTTAATGCCCTGGTTAGCGGCCTGCAGGTTGTGGGCAACAATTTTTCCGAAATGACCGAAAACCTCAAACAGCAGATTAATCAGGTCGCCGATAATGCCGATCAGTTAAGCAACGCCTCCGAGCAGTTGGCGCTGGCATCGGCCCATGCCGGGCAGGCCAGCAGTCAGATCAGCGCCACGGTTCAACAGGTGGCCGCCGGAATTAACCAGCAAAGTGATTCCATTTCACACACAGCCAGCTCCAGCGAACAAATGGAAAAAATTATTACAGGCGTGGCGCAAGGTGCACAACAGCAATCAATGGCATTAAATCAGGCCGTCAACCTGGCTTCACAAATTGGGGCTTCCATCCAGCAGATAACCGCCAATGCCCAGACCGGCGCGCAAAGTGCCAGCCAGGCTGCCGAAACGGCGCACCGCGGTGTTGAAACCGTGGCTCAAACCATTCAGGGTATGACCATGATTAAAACCCGGGTGGGTTTATCAGCGCAAAAAGTAACCGAGATGGGGTTGCGTTCGCAGCAGATTGGCGCCATAATCGAAACCATTAACCAGATTGCCTCACAAACCAACATGTTGGCGCTTAATGCGGCCATCGAGTCGGCACGCGCCGGGGAACATGGCAAAGGGTTTGCTGTGGTTGCCGATGAGGTGCGCAAACTGGCAGAGCGTTCCAGCCAGGCCACCCGTGAAATTGGCAGCCTGATTCACGATATCCAACAAACCGTCAGCGAAGCCATGGACGCCATGCAGGAAAGTACGCGGGAAGTTGAAAATGAAGTTTTACATGCCGGTGAATCGGATAATGCCCTCAACCAGATTTTACAGGTGATTGAAAACGTTAACCGCCAGGTCGAAGAGATTGCCGGGGCGGCTGAAAAGATTAACATCTCGTCCGCTGATTTATTAAAAGCCATGCAAGAGGTATCGAGTGTAGTTGAAGAAAACACCGGCGCCACACGCAAAATGTCGAATTCGGCCAATGTTTTAAGTACGGCTATTGAAAATATTGCCAGCGTCAGTGAAGAAAACAGCGCTTCCGTCGAACAAGTTTCTGCCAGCACCGAGGAGATGACCGCCGAAGTTGAAGAGGTGGGTGCATCAGCCAGGGAGCTGGCAGATATGGCCGCTTCGCTCAAAAAAGTGGTGGCGGCATTTAAATTGGAAGCTTAAAACGACAGTCTCAGGCTTTGGTATTAACCTGCATGACCACCTGCTCTGTGGTCTTTTCG
>JAJTBH010000095.1 GCA_021287005.1 Anaerolineae bacterium | reverse complement strand
CCGTCGTTATGGCGCTGAAGGCCTGCCTGAAGATACCATCCGCCTGCACTTCCGCGGCTCGGCCGGTCAGAGTTTCGGAGCTTTTATTCCGCGCGGTATGACCCTGGTGCTGGTGGGCGATTCAAACGACCACCTTGGCAAGGGGCTTTCGGGCGGCAAGATCATTGTTTATCCGCCGGTGGGTTCAACTTTTACGCCCGAAGATAACGTCATCATCGGCAATGTGGCCTTTTACGGCGCTACCTCCGGCGAAGCCTATATTCGCGGTATGGCCGGCGAGCGTTTCTGTGTACGCAACAGCGGCGCGCATGTGGTGGTGGAGGGCGTGGGCGACCACGGCTGTGAATATATGACCGGCGGCCGCGCCATCATTCTGGGCCGCACCGGGCGCAACTTTGCCGCCGGCATGTCGGGCGGTGTTGCCTATGTTTACGACAAAGACGGCGACTTCAAAAAACGCTGCAATCTTGAAATGGTCGACCTGGACGCGCTGGAAGATCCGGACGAAATTAACGAAGTGGAAAAGATGATCCGGCGGCACGCCAAATACACCGCCAGCACCCTGGCGCTCAGCATTCTGGCACGCTGGAAGGAAAGCCAACCGCGTTTCGTAAAAGTTATGCCGCGTGATTACAAACGTATGCTTGAATCCTTTAAAAATGCAGAATCATCCGGATTAAGCGGCGACGCTTTGGTAATGGCCGCCTTTGAACAAAATAAAAACATTTCCTCTGCACGAGCCAGTGGAAACTAGCCCGTGCGGCGTGATGAAGGTGAGAGAAGATTATGGGAAAACCAACCGGATTTATTGAATATCAGCGAGAGCTTCCCTCGGACCGCCCCCCGGCTGAACGAATTCATGATTGGAATGAATTTCACCAGCCTTTTTCGGAGGAGAAGCTTAAAACCCAGGGGGCGCGTTGTATGGACTGCGGCATTCCCTTCTGCCATACCGGCACCCTGTTAAACGGCATGGCAGCCGGCTGCCCGATTAATAACCTGATCCCCGAATGGAACGACCTGGTTTACCGGGGTTTGTGGCAGCAGGCGCTCGCGCGCCTGTTAAAAACCAACAACTTTCCCGAATTTACCGGCCGGGTTTGCCCGGCGCCCTGCGAGGGCTCATGTACGCTGGGCATGAACAACCCGGCAGTTACGATTAAAAATATTGAATGCAGTATTATTGATAAGGGTTTTGAAGAAGGTTGGATCAGACCCACCCTCCCCGACAAACGCACCGGGAAAAAAGTGGCCATTGTCGGTTCGGGGCCTGCCGGTCTGGCCGCCGCCGACCAGCTTAACCGCGCCGGTCACCAGGTGACCGTCTTTGAACGCCAGGGGCGCATCGGCGGTCTGCTGATGTATGGTATTCCCAACATGAAACTCGATAAACAGGTCGTACAGCGCCGCATCGACCTGATGGCCGCCGAAGGGATAAAATTTATCACGCATACCGAGGTCGGCAAAGATTTTCCGGTCAACAAACTGCTGCATGATTTTGACGCCACCCTGTTATGCGGTGGAGCCACCAAACCGCGTGATTTAAACGTGGAAGGTCGCGACTTAAAAGGCGTACATTTTGCCATGCAGTTCCTTAAAGCCAATACCAAGAGCCTGTTAAACGGCACGCTGGATGTTGAAAATCCCCTATCCTTCATTTCCGCCCACGGCAAAGATGTAATCGTGATCGGCGGCGGTGATACCGGCACCGACTGCGTGGGCACTTCCATTCGCCACGGCTGCAAAAGCATCCGCCAGTTCGAAATATTAAGCCGCCCGCCCGATACACGCCAGCCCGACAATCCCTGGCCTGAATGGCCCAAAGTATACAAAATGGATTACGGCCAGGAAGAAGCCGCTTTTATTCACGGCAATGATCCGCGCCAGTACGCCATTTTAACCAAAAAACTGGTCGGCGACGAACAGGGTCAGGTTAAAGAAATTCATACCGTACAGGTTGAATGGGTCAAAGACGAAAAAGGCCGCCTGGCGCCGCGTGAAATTCCCGGCAGCGAAAAAGTCTGGCCGGCCCAACTGGTTTTGATCTGCATGGGTTTCCTCGGTCCCGATGATTTGCTGCTCAACCAGATGAATATCGAACGCGATGAACGTTCCAACGTGCGCGCGGAATATGGCAAATTCGGCACCAATATTCCCGGCGTATTCAGCGCCGGCGATATGCGCCGCGGGCAAAGCCTGGTGGTATGGGCCATTAACGAAGGCCGCGCAGCCGCCCGTGAAGCCGATCGTTACCTGATGGGTGAAACCGAACTGCCTTGAGCTTTAAATTCAAGTGTATTATGATGGTAAACAAACGGGATTAACTTGTTTATCAGAGGTACACATGAATTTATCAACTTCACCTGAATTTAACGACTCGAACGCACCTTCAGATAATTCCCCACAGCCCGTCTCAAAAGGCGGCTGTGGGTTTATTTTTTTGTTTGTTCTGATTCTGGCTTTGATCTTAATCCTGGTCTGGGGAAGCAGCCTGGTGACCTGGTTTATGGAACAGGCCATCTTCAGCGGCGAAATTCCCATGCTGCCGGTTTATCTGCCGCCCCTGATTCTGGCCGGAACCAGTTTTCTGGTTGGCCTGGCCGCCCTGGCTGCGGCCCTGTTTACAAAAGATAAAATCCGGCGGGCGCCGTTTGTTGCCTGGGCCTGGGCATCTTTGCTGGCGCTGTTGTTGCTGCCCTCTCACCTGGTCTTTATCACTGATTTTCAAACGGCCATGCTGCTTAAACTGGGCGGGTTGCTGCTCTACCTGCTTGTTTTTACCGCCCGGCGAGTTTTATCCAAAGACACCCGCCGTTTGATGCCCGGCTGGCAGGGCAGCGGTGCGGGGTTGGCGCTGGTGGCCGCCGTCGGTTTTCCGTGGGTGATCGGAGGCGCATTAGGTTCGCCTATGGATACTTTGCTGGCCCTGCTGGTCAGCCTGTTGTTTGGCCTGAGTGCAGCGCTGACCCTGGAAAACGTTTTGTTTGCCATTACTCGCAGCGAGACCCTCCTTAACACCGGGCGCATCTGGTTAAATGCACTGATCGGCAGCGCCGCGCTGGGCATCATGCTGTTTAACCTGGGGCAAAGCGGCAACCAGGGCCTGTTATTATTCACAATCCCCTTCGCGGGTTTGCCGCTCTCACTTTTAAGCCTGTTTAAAAATGAAACTGAAAATAAAAATCCATTATTTGCCGGGGCGATGCTGCTTTCCGGCCTGCTGTTCTGGCCGCTGGCCTGGATCGACCCGGATGAATTAATGGCCGTTATTACCAGCGGGCAGGGTGAATTAATGGGAACGGCTACCCTGCTTGCCACAGTAACCTTTTTGATTATTTTATGCGGGGGTCTGATATTGCTGGTTTTGCGCCGCCGTCAGGCTGCCCCGCGTTTGGCCACCCGGCTCATGGCGCCGCTGCTCTGGCTGGCATTGGCAGCCGCTTATCTGTTGGCCGGGCGCACCGGTTTTTATGGCGAAAAGTTATTTGTCATTCTCAAAGACCAACCGGATGTCTCCGGGGCCGCAAGTATCGGCGATTACAATCAGCGCCGGGTTTATGTTTACCAGAACCTGGTGGATGAGGCCAATAAATCACAACAGCCGTTACGCCAGGCACTGGATCAGGCACATATTAATTACACACCGTATTACCTGGTTAACGCCCTGGAAGTGGATGGCGGCCCGCTGGTAGCCTGGTGGTTAAAAAACCGTCCCGAGGTGGACCGGGTTTTACCCAGCCCACACCTGCGCCCGTTGCCGCAAAAACCCGAGGTAACGCGCGGTAACCAGAGTTTAAACGATGATGATGACTGGAACCTAAAAATGATCGGGGCTGAGCGTGTTGTCAACGAATTGCACATCGACGGCAGCGGCATTTTGATCGGACAATCCGATTCGGGGATGCAGGGTGATCACCCCGAACTGAGCGCGGCTTACCGCGGTCGTAACGCGGGCGATGATTATAACTGGCTGGATCCCTGGAATCACTCCAGCCGCCCGCAGGATATCGGCGGGCATGGCACGCATACACTCGGTTCCATTCTGGGGCAGCATGTGGGCGTAGCCCCCGGTGCAGAGTGGATCGGGTGTGTTAACCTGGCGCGCAACCTGGGCAACCCGGCGCTCTACCTGGACTGCATGCAGTTTATGCTGGCGCCCTATCCGCAAAACGGTGATGCGTTTAAAGACGGCGACCCGGCGCGCGGCGCGATGGTGTTAAATAACTCATGGGGCTGCCCGGATGTGGAAGGCTGCGATGCCAACACACTGCTGCCGGCTGTGCGCGCTCTGCGCGCGGCGGGTGTTTTTGTGGTGGTATCGGCCGGCAACAGCGGCATGGGCGGCTGCGACAGCGTGGAAGATCCCCCGGCCATTTACGAAGAGGTTTATTCGGTGGGCGCTGTGGACAAAAACGGCCAGCGCGCTGATTTCTCCAGTATGGGGCCCGTTAAAGTGGATGGCAGCGGGCGCACCAAACCCGACCTCATGGCCCCCGGGGTGGATGTGTTTTCATCCACGCCGTTAAATACCTATGCCATTTTCAGCGGCACATCCATGGCCGGGCCGCATGTGGCCGGAGTGGTGGCGCTCATGTGGTCGGCCAACCCGCGCCTGATTGGCGATATCGACCAGACCCGCGCCATCCTCAATCGCACGGCGCAGCCTTATGAAGGTCCGGTCGTGCCTCAATGCAGTTCCACCGATGCCATGCCCGGCAATGTCAGCGGATACGGCGTGGTGGATGCCTATGCAGCCGTAAAAGCCGCTCTGGAAGTTAAATAATTTTTTAACCTCGTTTTCAAAATATAAAGAGGAATCCGCTTAAACAGTGGATTCCTCTTTTTTGTTCAGTATGAAACAAGTTTTACCCGGCATCAAATTTCAGGTGGAAAATATGAATTAAAGGATAATTTTCACCTGATTAAAAACATTTTTAAAACTGTATAATAAAAAGTGGGGTGATTAATTACTATTATCGATATTTTTATCAAGGGTAGCTTATGAAGGCTGAACTTAATTCACACAAAGACCAAAAAATTTCAACAATAGGTATTGTCGGCGGTGGAAAAGTGGGCTTGCAATTGCTTCAGCTTTTTACATCCAATTCTTTAACCCGCCTTTTATACATCGTCGATAAAGATCCCCAGGCGCCCGCCATCAGTGCGGCCCAAAAACAAAACCTGGCGGTTTATACCGATTTATCCGAAGCCGTTCAAACCACCCCGGTCGATTATGTTTTTGAGGTAACCGGTTCGGCCAGAGTTGCCGAAATTTTGCACCAGCATCTCGACTGTTCGCAAACCCAGATTATCACACATGACATGGCCTATATCTTAATTAAAACCATTGATGAAAACCATCAGAAAACCAGCGGCATGGTGTTAAATGATATTTTATCGATTAAAAAAGAAATTGAATCCAGCCTGGAAGCCATGCAACGTACTCTGGAAGGGATTAAACAAACCACCAGCGATTTGCGTTATCTTTCGTTAAATGCGCGAATTGAGGCGGCCCGCGCCGGTGAACACGGGCGCGGTTTTGATGTGGTTGCCCAGCAGGTGGATAGTTCGGCGCAATCGGTGCGTGACATGACCGCCGAAATCAGCCAGGTAAATGCCAACATCGCCGCCGTTCTGGAGCAAATTGAAGCGTCTCTGCAAAAGTTAAATTAAAGATTTTTTATCGCCGCCGCCGGCAGTTTGCCCCATTTTAAGCTGCGAGACAAACGCTGTTTTCCCGCCTGTTTATGCCCGGTTTAATTTATGATTTTGTCGTGATTAATAAAAAAAACCTGCCGTGGTCAGCAGGTTTTTTATAAACGATAGAAGGTTCAATACCTACAGGACAACAACGTTTGAGGCTTGAAGACCTTTCTGGCCTTTCTCAATGCTGAATTCTACTTTCTGGCCTTCCTGTAAGGTGCGAAAACCATCGCCCTTGATGGCAGAAAAGTGCACGAATACATCCGCGCCGCTTTCCTGAGCCAGGAAACCATAACCCTTGGTATTGTTGAACCATTTCACCGTGCCGGTAACTCGATCAGACATCTTCTAATTCTCCTTTTTTGAAACAAACAATTACATTTTATTACATTTGTTGCGTTACAATGCGTACCGCATTTTTTTAATAACGCCGTGTTCCGCCTGTACCGCCAGGTCCACCACGACGATTACCACCACCACCAGGCCCACCAGGACGGCGATCGAAACCACCACCATCACTGCGACGAGGGCCACCAAAGCCGCTACCACCAGGTCGGCGGCCACCACCTTCTTCACGGGGGCGAGCCGGGTTCACTTTAAGGTCACGGTTGGCAATTTTATAACCGTTGAACATATTGATTGCTTTTTCAGCTTCTGCCTGCGTGCTCATCTGCACAAAAGCGAAACCCTTTGAACTGCCCGTAAACCGATCTTTGATCAGTTCGACAGACGCGACTGTACCTGCCTGCGTAAAGAGATCACGCAGTTCATCCTCGGTTGTCGAGAATGGAAGGTTGCCCACATATAATTTTGTTTCCATTTATCGTCGCTTTCCTAGCTTGGCTGGCTCCAACCCCTTTTCACGGCTGGAAAAAAAAACTACTGCCTCTCTTCTAATATATCCTAACAAGAGATGACAGCATTGCACGGGCGTCTCTTCATAAGACTATGAAATTATAACATATTTTTTATTGTCAAGGGCCTTTTGGGGGTATTTTTTCTAAGGGATTTACAAATCCGCTATTTCAGGATGATAATAAACCCGTTATGAAACCTTCAAACTTCCTTAAAAAGTCCAACTCAAAAATACAATTTATTTTATCACGATTCAGCTTTGACTCAAACAGTTTTCCGCTGCTGACCGCATTACTTTTTACCTTTATTTTTGGGCTTTTTATCCCGAAAATGGGTTTCTTCTGGGACGACTGGGTGCAACTGCTCAGTAAACACCTTTACGGCTTTCCGGCCTATATGCGCTACTTTTACGAACGTCCCCTGTCCGGATGGACGCATATCGTTTTTGGCCCGTTGATGGGCGACGAAACGGTTCGCTGGCAGATATTTACCCTTTCGCTGCGCTGGGCCTGCGTTTTAAGTGCATGGTGGCTGTTCCAACTCATCTGGCCGCGCCTGCGCCTTCAGGCTGTTTTGGCTGCACTCCTGTTTGCCGTTTACCCCGGTTTTACCCAACAGTCGATTGCCGTGGCCTATCACCAGCACTGGCTGCAATACCTGTTGTTTATCCTGTCACTGGTTTTTATGGCGCTGGCCCTGCGCCAAACACGCCGTTCCATTCTTTTCACAATCCTGGCGCTGGTCTTGCAGGCTTTGCAATTTTCCATCACCGAGTTTTTTGTAGGCGTTGAATTACTGCGCCCGTTAATCATCTGGATTTTATTAAACAATCCCGCGGAACCGCAGAATAAACCGGCCGCCGGACGGCACCTGTCTAAAACCCTGTTAAACTGGCTGCCCTATCTGTTGTTGATGCTGTTTTACGTTATCTGGCGTATCTTTTTAATGCCCCTGCCGCAAGGCCATCAGAATACACCCGAATTACTCAGTTTGCTGCGCAGCCAGCCGCTGACAGCCGGGTTGCATATCGGCCGCCATATGGTAATCGACACCCTGAATAGCCTGGTGGTGGTGTGGGGCAAGGTTTTTGACCTGCGCCTGGCCAACAACAATCAACCCATCATTTTGTTGTCCTGGGGCATCAGCTTGATAATCGCCATAGGCCTGGGTTTTTACCTGCTGCATTTACGCACGGCGCGCGACGAAAACCCGAATCTGCCGCGCCACCTGGAAGTCGTTTTTCTGGGTCTGGCCGGCCTGGTGGTTGCCAATGCACCCCTCTGGCTGACCGATCAGGATATCCTCTGGGCCGTCAACCAGGATGTTTACCACTCGGATCGTTTCACCCTGGCCGCCATGTTGTGGGGCAGCTTATTACTCACCGGTTTAATCGGCTGGTTAATGGAGCGCTGGCAGGCCCGCGCCGTGTTTGTGGCCGTTCTGGTCGGGCTTTTGGCTGGGTTCCAGATGCGCAACGCCAACGACTACCGCTGGCTTTCGCTCGACCAATCCGAATTTTACTGGCAGTTATCCTGGCGCGCGCCCATGCTGAAGCCGGGTACCGCCCTGTTAAGTGAAGAGGTTTTATTTCCCTACCAGGGCATGTTTGCCACCGCCAGCGCCGTTAACCTGCTTTATCCGCAGCCGCAAAACCCCGACCAGGTAGACTATTGGGCCTATGCCCTTAAACCTCGTTTTGAAAACCCCACCCTGGGCATTCAATCGGTTTCGTTTGATACCCGCGTGCGCCTGTATCATTTTCAGGGCTCTTCAGCCAACAGCCTGATGCTGTCTTACGGCGCTCCGCGCGCCAACTGCCTGTGGGTATTACGCCCGCAGGATGTCGACGCGCCCGATTTATCACCTCTGGCGCAAAAATGGCTGGCTGTCTCCAATCTCAATCGCATCCTCCCGCAGCAGCAGGCCGCGCCTTCAACATCGCTGTTTGGCAGTGAACCCGAACACGGTTGGTGTTATTATTATGAAAAGGCCGATCTGGCGCGCCAGTTAAACGACTGGCAAAGCGGCGTCGCCCTGGCGAATGCAGCTTTGGACGCAGGTTACCGCCCCACACTGTCCGGGTCCAATTCGGTCTTTGAATGGCAGCCTTTCATTGAAGCCTATGCCCATACCGGGCACTGGTTGGCCGCCGCCGATTTAATGCTTGGCAATTACGCCTTCGACTCCAACAATGCTGATTTTATCTGCAATCGTTGGAAAGCTCTGTATGCCGCCGCGCCGGCGCAGGGCGAGGGGCGCGAAGATGCCAACCGGCGTGTTTTAGAGTCCGCCAGGTGTGCTCCCTGACTCTCTGTCAGTTTTACTTTCTAAAAAGGGAAAATAAACTCTTCCAAAAACACACCTTTTTTTTTCTATTAATTGTCTGGTATGATAAACGATTAAAATCGTAGAAAGAGCAGGACCCGCCGTTATGAATAAAGGTATTGTCAGTGCATTTGCCGCATATATTTTATGGGGCATTTTCCCCATTTATTTTAAAATTATTCAGGTCGTTCCCTCCCCCCAGATTCTGGCGCATCGCATCGCCTGGTCTTTTTTACTGTTGTTGGTGGTGATGCTGGTCAGACGCGAAATTAAAAACTGGATCAAGGTCGTCACGCGCCGCACTCTGATTATTTACACGATTGCCGCCGTTTTGTTGGGCTGCAACTGGTTAACTTATGTCTGGTCGGTCAATGCCGGGTATGTGGTGGAAGCCAGTCTGGGTTATTTCATCAACCCTCTGGTCAGTGTATTGCTGGGGGTCATCTTCTTGCGTGAGAAACTGCGCCCCATGCAGTGGATTCCGGTGGGCCTGGCAGCCGCTGGCGTGTTGTATCTCACCTTAACTTACGGTTCACTGCCCTGGATCTCACTGACCCTGGCTTTTTCCTTTGGCATTTACGGCCTGATGAAAAAAATCTCGCCGCTGGATTCTTTTTACGGCTTAAGCCTTGAAACCGCTATTCTTTTCCTGCCGGCCACCGGTTACCTGATTTTTTGCGAAACACAGGGGGTGGGTTCTTTTGGTCATGAAGGGCTGCTGATCACCGTTTTGCTGGCCTTAACCGGCGTAATCAGCGTTATTCCACTGATTTTATTTTCAATCGGTGTACGCAGCGCGCCGCTTTCAACCATCGGCCTGATCCAATATATCACCCCGACCCTGCAATTTTTAATCGGCGTGCTGGTTTATCATGAAACCTTTAGCGGGGAGCGCCTGATTGGTTTTGCCATCATCTGGCTGGCATTAATCATTTTTACGGTTGAAAACTTGAGTGCGGTACGGCATTCAAAAAATGCCGCAGGACTGCATGTTCACGGTGGATAAACAATTTGCGAGGCAAATATGCGTTTCATTGCTCTGGAAAAAGAAAATGAAGGCGTCCGGCCTGAACAATATAAACCGCTTTCCAAACCTGAAGCGCGGCGCGTCTGGGAACTTTACCAGCAGGAATTAATTCGCGAGATTTATTTTCGACAGGATGAACACAGCGCCGTGATTATGCTGGAATGCGATTCAATCAGCGCCGCCGAAGAAATAACCGCCAGTCTACCGCTGGTGCAGGCCGGCTTGATTCATTTTGAATTGATCCCTCTGGCGCCTTATCCCGGTTTTGCGCGTTTATTTGCCGACACCCCGGGTTAACACAAGCAACTTAAAATGCATTATGATTAACTTACATTCGGAACTGTTTTGAACAGGGGGATTGATGTTTAAAACCGGATGAGTAAAAATAAAACGATTTAATCTAATCCTGTAAGGAGGGTTACCATGCGTCTCAAGAACAAACGTGTTGCTGTTTTTGTCGAACTGGAATTCGAAGATCTTGAATTCTGGGTACCGGTTATGCGCCTGCAAGAAGAAGGCGCAAAAGTTACCATTGTTGCCCCCAAAGCCAACCAGACTTACAAGGGTAAATATGGTGTTTCAGCCACCAGCGATGTTGCCGCCGCCGATGTCAATGCCGATATGTTTGATGCCCTGGTGGTTCCCGGCGGGTGGGCGCCCGATAAATTGCGCCGTTACGAAGCCGTCACCAGGCTGGTGCGCGATATGTATGCCCAGAAAAAAGTTATCGGCATGATCTGCCATGCCGGCTGGGTGGGCATTTCGGCCAATATCGTTAAGGGTCATCGCGCCACCGGCAGTGTTGCCCTGAAAGACGATCTTAATAACGCGGGCGCCATCTGGACGGATGAAGCTGCATTCCGCGACGGCAATCTGGTCTGGGGCCGGGTGGTTAAAGACATTCCCGATTTCTGCCGTGAATTGGTTAAAGCCATCGAAGAAAGCGCCTGAGTCTTAAAACAGAGGTCTCCTTGATCACCCTCACCGCACCCGAACAGGTGGGTTTGTCTTCCGGCAGGCTGGAACGCATCGAACCTGTTTTACAACGTTACATAAATGACAAAAAACTGGCCGGTATGGTCGCGTTGATTGCCCGGCGCGGCCAGCCGGTCTATTGTAAAAGTTTGGGTTATGCCCACCGGGAAGCCGGGCTGTTGATGCAGCCCGACACGATTTTTCGAATTTATTCGATGAGCAAACCCATCACCAGCGTGGCAGTGATGATGCTGGTTGAAGAAGGCCTTTTGCGTCTCGACAGCCCATTATACGAGTTTGCCCCCTGTTTTAAAGACTGTCAGGTGCTGGTGTCACAAAACGGCCAGAATCACCTCGAGCCGTTAAAAAGGGATATTCATATTCACCATTTGTTAACGCATACATCCGGCCTGGGATATAACTATGATCCGCTGTCCTACATCGACGGCCTCTTTCGCCAGCGAATCCCGCGCCACAATGCCGCGGCTGCGGCAATCAGCTTTGAAGATTTAATGCGCGCCATCGCTTCCATCCCCCTGGTGTATCAACCGGGTGAAAGCTGGCGCTACAGCATTGCCAGCGATGTGCTGGGATACGTGGTGGAAACGGTCAGCGGGCAGGCTTTTGGCGCTTTTTTGCAGGAACGAATTTTTGAACCGCTGGGTATGACCGACACGGCTTTTACAATCACCCCGGAAAAGGTTCGGCGTTTTGCTGCCAACTACGGCCCGGCCGAAGACGGCAGCCTGAAAGTGATTGACGATCCTTTTAACAGCGTTTACAGCCTGGTGCCCAAAGCGCCGTCGGGCAGCGGCGGGTTAATCTCCAGCGCGCCCGATTATTTTCGCTTTTGCCAGATGCTGCTCAACAAGGGCGAATTGCACGGGCAGCGCCTTTTGAGCCGAAAAACGGTGGAATATATGACTCTCAATCATTTACCCGGCGGTTTACGGATTGATGAGGAAGGGCAGGGTTTTGGCCTGGGTTTCAGTGTGCTGGTAGAGCCGGTCTTATCTTCCACTCTGGGCTCGGCCGGCACGTATCGCTGGGGCGGGGCAGCCAACACTCGTTTCTGGGTGGACCCGCAGGAAGAATTAATCGGCCTGTTAATGCTGCAATATATGCCCAATGGCGTTTATCCGGTTGATAAAACGTTTCAAAATCTGGTATATCAGGCTATTATTGATTAAGTCACAGTTGCAGAATCCTTTCCGCTACGCCAACTGAGCGGCGGAAGGGCAGCCGCCCCCGCGTCTCGCGGGCTGTGTATGTTTATCTTAAATCTAATTTTTTACACGGTGTTATTATGATGATGTTTG
>JAJTBH010000094.1 GCA_021287005.1 Anaerolineae bacterium | reverse complement strand
GACCGGCAGTTTATGGATGGCGGCCCAATTGACCGCTTCGTACCATTCACCTTGAGACGTGGAACCTTCTCCCGTACAGGTTAACACCACGCGGTCTTCATGATTAAGTTTGATGGCGAGGCCAATGCCCGAGGCGTGAACGTTTTGCGTGGAAACGGGAGCCGAGAGACTGACGATATTCGCTTCTCGCAACCTCCAATGGTTGGGCATTTGGCGTCCCCCCGAATTACCCTCTTCTTTTTTGCCCATCAGGCTTAACATAAACTGGCGGGCCGAATAACCCAGACTCATAACAAGCGCCAGGTCGCGGTAGTAAGGTGTGACCCAGTCATACCCCTTTCTCAAGGCAAAAGCGGCGCCCACCTGGGCCGCTTCCTGACCGATACCGGATATGTGAAAGGCTATTTTTCCCTGGCGGTGCAGGGCCCAGGCACGCTCATCCACGCGGCGCGCCAGAAGAATCATCCAGAATATTTCTTTTTTTTTCTCCGGGCTAAGATCCATTTAAACGTCTCCTGTTTGTAATTTAGAAGCCGGTTTGGCACCGGTATTTATATATCAACCCCCCGATCACACAAAAGATTTGTGTTTGGAGGAAAATTAAGATAAATACCAGAAATATACTCTAATATGCCCATGATCTTAAAAAATATAACAGGGCATGCCGCTCGATGTGAGAATAAACATCAAATCGAGCGTACTAATTATAGTAAATCGGAGAAAATAAATCCAATTAAACGGAGATTTTTAACAGATGCCCATTAATTTTTAACCACTTAATCCTGTTTTTAAAATCGGGCATGATTTTGGCGACCTTTTCCCAGAAGGCTTTGGCGTGATTTGGTTCGAGCGTATGAACCAGTTCATGGATGATGACGTAATCAATAATTTCCGGGGGCGCCATAATTAAACGCCAGGTAAAACTGATCGTTCCCCGAGTGCTGCAAGAGCCCCAGCGCGTTCGGGCAGAAGTTATTCGAATGCGTTGATATTTAAACCCACCCTGGTGCGCAAAAAAGGCCGTTCGTTCACTAAATATTTCGAGAGCGCGAGTTTTGTACCATTTTTCAAAAAGGGGTAAAGCCCTGGAGAGCGCATTCGGAGAAAGTATAAAGGATTGATCGTTAAAACTTAATCCGGAACGTGCGTTGGTTGAAATAATTAAGCGGTATTTTTTGCCCAAAAATAAAAATTCTTCCCCCTGGACAAATTGTTTGGGTAAAACCTGTTTTTTATTTTCCAGTACCAATTTTTGTTTGCTAATAATCCAGACTTGTTTTTGCTCCACAAATTCACGAATGATTTGTTCAGGAGCGCGTAATGGGGCGCGCACCTCCAGACTGCCATCCTGGCGGATAATCAGGCTGATGGTTTTGCGGCGGGTGCGGATGATTCGATCAATCTTAATCATATCGATACTTTTTTCTCATATTCACGATAAAATAGGTGAATTATTCTAATAAAATAAAAGACAATCCATTTTACACCGAAAAATCGATGAAACCCGAATGCGGTAAAAAAACAGGGGTAAGGCAGTGAAAAAAAATTCGATCAATCCGTTACAAATTGTGGTGATATTAATCATTCTTATCGTGGTGGCGATGAACCAAAACTTATCGTCGCTCTTCTTAAACGACGGCGAAAATCAACCTGGTGTAAGCGTCACGTCCACACTTACAGCAGCGGCTGGTGCACAACAATCAACTTCCTCCGCTTCGAAAAATGATGCTGAAAAAACGGATAAAACGCCAGAATCCGGGATGAATGATACCCTGCCTGCCGACCCATCCACAAATGGCGTGGATACATCCACAAATGGCGTGGATACATCCACAAATGGCGTGGATATATCCGCACTGGCCGATTTTGATTATTTTGTTCTGGCGCTATCGTGGTCACCCGATTACTGCGCCACATCCGGAGACCCGCAAGAAGCGCAGTGTCAGATTGGTAAAAAGTTGGGTTTCGTTTTGCACGGCCTGTGGCCGGAATATGAAAAGGGTTACCCCAGCGATTGTAACAATGACAAGCTTACCGCGAATGTAAAAAAGGAATTTGCAGTTTTATATCCGTCAACGGATTTAATTTCGCATGAGTGGCAAAAACATGGAACTTGCAGCGGATTGGAACCGGCAGATTATTTTAACCTTTCCAAAAAACTTTATCAAAGTGTAAATATTCCGGCTGATTATAGAAATGTAAAAACAGCATTTCGGACGGATACAGCCAATTTAAAAACCCAGTTTGTCGAAACAAACGTTAACTTTTCAGAAAATTCTCTAGCCGTGTTTTGTTCCAGCTCGGGGCGGTTTCTCAAAGAAATTTATGTCTGTTTTTCAAAAGACGGACTTCCGAGAGCTTGCAGTCAGGATATTTATAAAAATGCCGGTAAGAGCTGCCAGAAGAATGATTTTCTGGTAAGGAACTTTAGATAATATTTCCATTACCTTTCGGATTAAAAAAATAAATCCTCCAATTAAGCCCGGTCTTAAATGGAGGATTTATTCTTCTTTATTTTATCCAACCGAATTCAATCATACTATCTAAAGTAGCGAAAATGGCTTCCTCATTTGTTCTTGGAGTCCAACCCAATAATGATCTTGCTTTTTCATTACTGGCATTTTTATACATGCTTAGCTGAGGCGCAAGCGCCCTGGCTTGCGGGCTGAACAAAGCAGCCACATCCACCACCCAATCAGGCAAGCGTAAGGTTGAGATTTTCTTACCCCTGTCTCCGAGTTGATTTTTTAATAAAACGGCAATTTCGGGCAGAGATAAAACACCGCCGGCCAGGGCCAAAAATCTTTCTCCTTTAGCGGCAGGGGCAATCATGGCTCGAATGTGCAAATCCGCCACATCACGTACATCCACAATTCCTAAGATCATGTTGGGAATGGCTTTTGTTGAGCCATCCAGAATGCCCTTGATTAAGTCAAAACCGCTTGATAAAACCGGGCTTAACGCCGGGCCAAAAATGGCCATCGGGTTGACGGTAGATAATTCCAACGGCCCGCCTTCTCGTTGGATAAAATCCCAGGCGGCCCGTTCTGCCAGTGTTTTAGATTTGTTATAAGCTGAAAGCCCTTTTTCTTCCGGATTGGTCCATTCCGCTTCGGTGATGAGGGTGCTTTTGTCTTTATGACTGTAACCGACTGCACCAAAGTTGGAGGTTAAAACCACCCGTTTTACGCCCGCATCTCGAGCGGCCCGTAAAACTCTTAATGTGCCTTCTACGGCCGGTTTGATATAACTGTTTTCATCTTTGGAAACAGCAAGATGGATGGGCGAGGCAACATGCAAAACAAAATCACAGTCCTTAACGGCTGCATCCCAATTTTCATCTTTTGATAAATCGGCTTTTACAAAATCGAGATTTGTGAAAGAGGTTAAACCGCCGAACTTCAGCATATTTATCACTTCTTCACGACGTGAAAGGTCGCGCAGGCTCGTCATAACCCGGTAGTCTTTTTGCATAAGTTGCAGAATACAATGACCGGCAACGAATCCCGTTCCACCCGTCACCAATACTTTTTCATTCATAATAATGTCCTTTTTTGAATTTATGAACCTGCTCACCGATCCGATCCGGATTGATTCCAAACGCATAAAGCGGCTAACCTGTATTCAGATTTTTTTAGCCGGGCATTAAAATGTAACCGGATGTCGCGCTCGTGCCATTCAAATTTTTTCAATGTTTATCCTGGTGAGCAAATACTGTTTTATGATACATCAAATATACGCCCTGTTTTTTGGATTGAGAATGCTTGAAAGTGCACAATACTTGCGTTAGAATACGGAAATGTTTAATGATCCATTTTCCGATGTTTTAAAATTGGTGAACGCTGAAACGGTCGTTTCGGGCGGTTTTAAAGCCGGCGGAAAATGGGCTGTTCGATTTCCAAAAATGGAAAAAATTAAATTTTCTGCGGTCTTACAGGGATCATACTGGCTGCTTACCAACGAACAACCCTATCCAATTCTTGTCGAAGCGGGAGATGTCATTTTGCTCTCCACGCAAAGTCCCTTTATTCTGGCAAACGATTTGGAAACGACGGCGGTGGAAGCCGAGAAAATATTCCACCCCGAATTAAAAATTACCCAGATCGGTGCAGGTGAGGCCTGTTTTCAAATTGGCGGATTTGTTCGATTTGATCAAATCAACGGTAACTTTGTGGCGGATTTAATCCCGCCATTAATTCATGTTAAATCCAATGAGCCGCAAGCTGCGATTTTGCATTGGATTGTCAACCAGCTTGTTTTTGAGCAGGATGCAGACCTACCCGGTAACAGCCTGGTATCCGCTCAACTTGCACAGCTTCTATTTATCCACCTCTTGCGAGCCTATCTGGCGACCGCCGGAGACCTTTCAGCAGGATTGCTTAAAACGCTTAACAATCCCCTTTTGGGGCCTGCGCTTCGGCTATTGCACAGCGACCCGGCGCGCGACTGGCATTTGGAAGAACTGGCAAAAGCAGCGTCGATGTCACGAACGACCTTTGCTTTTCATTTTAAACAGGCAGCCGGAAAAACAGCCTTTGCCTATTTAACCGAGTGGCGTATGCGACTGGCTGAACGTGCATTGCGCACGGGAACCCAGTCCATTTCAGAAGTGGCGCATTCACTTGGTTATTCATCGGAAAGCGCATTCAGCAACGCTTTTAAACGCGTGGTTGGCCAATCACCCAGGAGATATCGTGAAAAAGTGATTCATAATCTGATTTTGTAAAATAATACTTTGTTTATTGTAAAAGTTATAATCGTGTATAATTTTAAAACCTGACCCAAAGGTTGATCCTTTTTATTGTTGAAAGTGGGAAAAATGGACGAAGTACTCACCTCACCTGATGCGATTGTTGAGATGTTGCTGTATGCTTTAGAGTTGCGCAGCTCGGAGGCGGTCGGTCATGGATATCGCGTAGCCGAATTATGCGTAAAACTTGGTCAAAAATTTGACCTCAGCGAAGTCGAGCTGGCAGTTTTAAAACGAGGGGCTTTGCTGCACGATATTGGCCGGATTGGAATTCCGGACAAAATATTAAATAAAGAAGAGTCCCTTTCGGATGATGAATGGGAAATTGTACGGCGGCATCCTGAATTTGGCGCGAAAATTATTCGCAAGGCGCCGCTGCTGGCGGATACCGTGCAGGTAGTAGCCTTTCATCATGAACGTTGGGATGGAATGGGCTATCCGGCACATTTACAGGGTGAAGTGATTCCATTACTGGCTCGAATTTGCGCCGTAGCCGAAGTGTACGATTCTTTGATTACAGATCAGGTTTATCGAAAATCCTTTCCCAAATTAAAAGCCTTAACCATCATCGAACAGGATTCCGGGAAAGCTTTTGATCCGACGGTCGTAAAAATGCTGGTAAAGATTTTGGAGAACAACGATTAAATTTTAATATAATCCCCAAATTTGTCTCCCCGGACTCTTTACAGGGACAGGGGATCGTGTTAGAATAGCATCCGTTGGTTGGTGGGGGCTCGTCCAATGGTAGGACTACAGACTCTGGATCTGCCTATAGAGGTTCGAATCCTTTGCCCCCAGCTAACATACAAAAGACCCCGACAGGGGTCTTTTCGTTTAATTATTTGTTTCGGCAGAGATGTGATTTAATCTGAGGTAATATTTGCTTCAACGCTTTAATTTTGTCCCTCGCTGATTTATCCGGCCTGTAGTAAAATTGTGCTATTATTTTAAGATATCGGTCCGAATAATTACGTGAAAGCACCAACAATTTATATCGTTTAGAAATCATACACCGGAAGATTTACCGGTTTATAAGGAGCTTTTAATATGACCAGTGAGCCTGCATCTACACCTTCAACCCATTTTATTCAAGACGCCATCGAAGAAGACCTGCGCAGCGGTCGATTTGATCATGTGCAAACCCGGTTTCCTCCGGAACCCAACGGATATCTGCATATCGGGCACGCCAAAGCGATCTGCATTGATTTCGGCATGGCCCAAAAATTTAATGGTAAATGTAATTTGCGTTTTGACGATACCAACCCGGTAAAAGAAGATACCGAATATGTTGATGCGATCAAGGAAGATATTCACTGGCTGGGGTTTGATTGGGAAGACCGCGAGTTTTACGCCTCGGATTATTTTGAGACGTTGTATGGTTATGCCGTGCAATTAATTAAAGGCGGTAAAGCCTATGTAGATGACCTTTCGGCTGATCAAATTCGCGAATATCGCGGCACATTGACCGAACCTGGCAAAGAAAGCCCCTACCGTAACCGTTCCGTTGAAGAAAACCTGGACCTGTTTGAACGGATGCGCCAGGGCGAATTCCCCGAAGGGGCGCGGGTGTTACGGGCAAAAATTGATATGGCTTCCGGCAACATCAATTTCCGCGACCCGGTTATGTATCGTATTATTCACGCCTCACACCACCGTACCGGCGACAAATGGTGCATCTATCCCATGTATGATTTTGCACATGGGCAATCTGACTCAATGGAAAAAGTAACCCATTCGTTGTGCGACCTGGCCTATGAAGACCACCGCCCGTTATATGAATGGTTTATCAAAGAACTGGGCATTTTTCCGACGCGGCAGATTGAATTTGCCCGGTTAAATATGACTTATACCATTCTCAGCAAACGTTACTTAAAACAGCTGGTTGAGGGCAAATATGTTAGCGGTTGGGATGACCCGCGAATGCCCACCCTGTGCGGCATGCGCCGGCGTGGTTACACCGCCGAAGCGATTCGCAATTTTATCGAACAGATTGGTGTGGCAAAAAATGATAATTTAATTGAAGTTACCCTGCTGGAACACAAAGTTCGCGAAGATTTAAATATTCGCTCGTTGCGTGTGATGGGTGTGATCAACCCGGTTAAAGTTGTGATCACAAATTACCCCGATGGTCAGGTTGAAGAACTGGAAGCCACCAACAATCCAGAAGACGCCTCAGCCGGAACCCGTTTGGTACCTTTCTCTAAGGTGATTTATATCGATCAGGACGACTTCCGCGAAGTGCCGCCACCTAAATATTTCCGCCTGTCTCCCGGTCGCGAGGTGCGCTTACGATACGGATATATTATTAAATGCGAAGATTTTGTTAAAAACGTCGAAACCGGCGAAATCGAAGAGATCCACTGCACCTACGATGCTGAAACTCGCGGCGGATATGCGCCCGACGGGCGTAAAGTGCAGGGAACCATTCACTGGGTTTCCGCGCAGCATGCCATTGATGCCGAAGTGCGTATGTATGATCGCTTGTTCAGCCTGCAAAATCCGAACAAAATGGATGAGGGCAAAACATTCCTGGATTACCTGAACCCCGAATCTTTAAAGACGCTGGCACATTGCAAACTAGAACCAAGCCTGGCTTCCGCTCAGCCCGGAGCGCATTACCAGTTTGAACGAAAAGGCTTTTTCTGTGTGGATCTTGACTCGACTCCACAGCATCCCATTTTTAACCTTACCGTTCCATTGAGAGACACCTGGGCAAAGATTGAAGCAAAATAAATTATTTTTGTAACGATAAAAGCCAGTTGTCTCTGAAAAAGATCAACTGGCTTTTTTTATGCATTTATCAGGGATAATTGACATAATTATCTGATGATTAAAGATACTTTTGCAGAAAATAAAATATAAGAGTATACTTGCAACATTATTTTTTAGAGGTGGATTGGATAAAGGATGCATTTTACCGGCCACTTCGCATCAAGGAGGAGAAAATGAAAAGATTAACCCGTGCAATTGTTGTATTAATGTTGGCCAGCATTTTGCTGACCGCCTGCGCCGGCGCCGCCACTCCGGCTGCCGCCCCCGCCGCAGAAGCGCCTGCAGCCACCGAAGCCCCGGCTGCCGCGGCTGCGCCCGCCACTGAAGAAGCCGCCCCCGCCGCGCCTGCCGCAGCCTTACCGGCTGAAATTGCTTTTGGCGCCGTGCATGATTTGAGCGGCGGTACTGCTTTATACGGCACCGCCATCCAAAAAGGAATCAACCTGGCTGTTAAGGAAATTAATGACCAGAAATTCCTGGGCGAAGGCGTAACGGTAAAGGCTCTTTTTGAAGATGCCGCCGGTGACCCCAAACAGGCCATTGCCGCTTATGAAAAACTGATCGCCAATAAAGACGTGGCCGTTATTTTAGGCCCAACCCTGTCGACTGAAGCAAAATCGGCCGACCCGATTGCCCAACAGGCTCAAATGCCGGTTATCGCCAGCTCGAACACTGTTGACGGTATTGTTGAAATCGGCGATTATATCTTCCGCACCAGTCTGCCCGAAGCTTCCGTCATTCCCAATACGGTGAGTGTGACGATCAAATCCTTAAACCTGAAAAAGGTAGCCGTGATGTATGGCAACGATGATGCCTATACTCAGGGCGGGTATAAAGTATTTAAAGAGTCCCTGGATAAGGAAGGCATTGAAATCCTGACCGAAGAGACCTTCGCCAAAGGCGATACCGATTTTTCGGCTCAGTTGACCAAAATTAAATCACTCAATCCGGATGCAATTGTGCTTTCCGCTTTGGCCGAAGAAGCTGCCAATATCATGGTGCAGGCCCGCACGCTGGGCATTCCCGAAACCATTCGCTTCATCGGCGGCAATGGTTTTAACAGCCCCAAACTGGCCGAAATTGCCGGCGGCGCTGCTGAAGGTGCCATCTCAGGTTCCGCCTGGAACGTTGCCAGCACCTTTCCTACCAGTGTGAAGTTTGTGGAAGCCTTCAAAGCCGAATACAACAGCGACCCCGATCAGTTTGCCGCTCAGGCTTACACAGCCGCATGGGTTGCCGCCGTGGCGATTAAAAACGCCAACAGCGTGGACCATAAAGCCATTCGCGATTCGCTGGCCCAGATTAAAGATTTTGAAACGCCTCTGGGTGTATTTTCATTCAATGAAAAACGCGATCCGGTGCATGAACCGGTTGTGCTGGTTGTCAAAGACGGCGCTTTTGTTGTTTACCAGCCCTAATTATTAAATCCGAAAAGTTGTCCCCTCAAGTACATTTTTGAGGGGACAACCATATATTAATCTTTGGCATCCCGGCGGAAGTTTGTTCTGCCGGCGCGCCTGTTAGGATGATTATGTTCTGGCAGCAATTAGTCAATGCGATCTGGTTGGGTGCTGTATACAGTCTGTTTGCGCTGGGTTATACCTTGATTTTCGGTGTGCTTGGCATGTTAAACCTGGCTCACCCCTCTCTGTATATGTGGGGGGCTTTTATCGGTCTGGTGCTGGTGAATGTCTTAAAATTGCCCATCTGGCTGGCTCTACCGGCGGCCATGATTTTTAGCGGTTTACTGGGTGTTTTACTGGACCGCCTGGCCTTTAAACCTTTACGGGCGCGGCATGCGCCATCGCTGGCCACATTAATTTCAAGTATCGGCGCCTCCATTGTTTTGATTAATACTGCTCAAGGTGTTTTCGGCGCTCAAACATCCCGTTTTCCGGCCAATACTTTTCCACTGGTGGTATTTAATATCGGCCCCATATCGATCACGCTCTTGCAGGTGACCATTCTGGGTATTTCTTTATTGATTATGTTAATCCTGCGCTGGTTGTTAATGAGCACACGCCAGGGCCAGGCCATGCGCGCCGTGGCATACAATACCGTCACCGCTGCGCGCCTGGGCATTCCGGTGGATCGTGTGATCATGCAGACCTTTTTTATCGCCGGAGCGCTTGCCGGTGCAGCCGGTGTGCTGCTGGGCCTGGCGTTTAATAACGTTTCACCCTTTATCGGCGTGCCAATGAACCTGAAAGGACTGACCGTGATTGTGCTAGGCGGCCTGGGCAATATTGAAGGGGCCGTGTTAGGCGGTTTTATTCTGGCGTTCAGTGAGGTCATGAGTGTGGCTTATTTATCAAGCGATATGCGCGATGCCGTTTCGTTTATTCTTCTGTTAATCATATTATTGGCTCGCCCCAATGGTTTATTGGGACGTTCCAGCGTTAAACGAGCGTAAGGACAGGTGACACATGGAAATGTTTAACGAGTTCTGGGTCACCTATGGCAGTGTGGTGCAATTTGTGTTAATTAATATGATTCTGGGAATCAGTATTTATTTCACGCTTTACACCGGTTTACTCTCACTGGCCAATGCCGGTTTTATGGCCGTGGGCGCTTATATCTCCGCGTTATTAAGTATCCACACCCAATTACCCTTTGTTGTGTGTTTGCTTTTAGGCGCGTTGTTTTCGGCTTTGATCGGTTTTTTGTTGGGACTGCCGGTGCTGCGTCTGCGCGACGTATACCTGGCGATTGCGACACTGGGCTTTGGCGAAATTGTACGTATTATCGCAATCAACTTTGATAATTTTACCCATCAAGAATTGTTGGGCGGACCGCAAGGGCTGGCCAATATTCCCAAACTGACCAACCCGCCGATTTTGATTTTGACCCTGGTCATTTTGTCGGTGGTTGTGGCTCAGTTGCCGCGCTCGCGTTTTGGCCGGGCGTTGGCTGCTATTCGACAGGATGAAAGTGTAGCCGCTACGATGGGTATTAATGTGTTCAGATATAAACTGCTGGCATTTACGCTGGGGGCTTTTGTGGCCGGCCTGGCCGGCGGATTCAGCGCCCATTTAACCCGTTTTGTCGGACCCAACGAATATGGGTTCACCGCGGCAGTAAACATCCTGTCTTATGTGGTCCTGGGGGGCACTTTGCACTGGTCTGGCGCGCTGGTTGGTGCGGCAATCCTAACCATCTTGCCGGAAGCTTTACGTTTCCTGAATGAATATCGCGGCGTTGTAAACGGGGTGATTCTGGTGTTGGTCATTATTTATCTGCCGCAAGGCCTGGTGAACCCGGCCTGGATTAAACGCCTCTTTTCACGAAAGGAGGCTGCCTGATGTTAACCTTAAAAAAAGTCAGCCGGCATTTTGGCGGCCTGGCAGCCGTGAACAACGTATCTTTTCAAGTCCAATCCAATCAGATCGTCGGATTAATTGGCCCAAACGGCGCCGGAAAAACAACTTTGTTAAACCTGATCAGCGGCCTGGATCGCGCTACACAGGGTGAGATCATTTTTAAAGATTTAACCATCCAGCATTTAATGCCGCACCGCATCAATTCGTTGGGCATTGCACGAACTTACCAAAATATTCGCCTGTTCAGTGAGATGTCGGTGCTTGAAAATGTGGTGGTTGGATTACATTGCAGCGGACGCGCCAGTTTGTTTGAAGCCGCATTGTGGCTGCCCACTTATCGGAATGAAGAGAAACACTTAAAAGATCAAGCCATGAGCCTGTTGCAGCGACTCGGACTGGAAGAATATGCGTCTTCACCGGCGGATGCCCTCTCATATGGTCTACAGCGCCGTGTGGAAATTGCCCGCGCGCTGGCTACCCATCCCGCTTTGCTGCTGTTGGATGAACCAACCGCCGGCATGAATGCCGCCGAAACGGCCCGGCTGGGAGATTTGATTTTAAGTTTACGCGAAGAAGGTCTGACCGTTCTGGTGATCGAACATGATATGGCTTTTATTACCCAGGTGTGCGACCAGGTGGTGGTGTTAAATTTTGGCGAAGTCATTTCTCAAGGGACTCCGGAGCAGATTAAAACGGACGATCTGGTGGTACAAGCCTACCTGGGAACGGAGGAATAAGGTCATGTTAAAAGTATCCAATTTAACCGTTCGGTATGGTGCAATTGAGGCGGTCAGCGATCTTTCATTTGAAGTAAAAGCCGGGCAGGTGGTGGCGATCATCGGGGCCAACGGCGCCGGAAAATCGACCACGTTAAATACAATTGGCGGCGTGGTTAAGGCGGCGCACGGCAAAATTGAATTTGAAGGCCGCGATATCAGCGGTTTGCGCGCCGACCAGGTGGCACGCCTGGGGCTGGCACAGGTGCCCGAGGGGCGCGAGATTCTGGCGACCCTCAGCGTGGAAGAAAACTTGCGCATGGGTGCGTATATTCGAAAAGACCAAACCGAAATTGAAAAAGATATTAAAGCCATGTTCGAGCGTTTTCCCATTTTATCAAAACGACGCAAACAGGCCGCCGGCTTGATGAGCGGTGGTGAACAACAAATGTTGGCAGTGGCCCGGGCGTTGATGGCCAGGCCGCGCCTGTTGACCCTGGATGAACCCAGCATGGGATTGGCGCCGTTAATCGTCAATCACATCTTTGAAATTATTTCAGAAATTAAAGAACAGGGTGTTACACTGCTGCTGGTTGAACAGAATGCACGCAAGGCCATGCAGGTGGCCGATTATGCCTATGTATTGGAACAGGGCCGCCTGGCGCATGCCGCGCCGGCTGCCGAACTGCGTAACGACCCG
>JAJTBH010000093.1 GCA_021287005.1 Anaerolineae bacterium | reverse complement strand
CCTCGCCTGTTTATGCGTTGTACAGCTTTGGTTTATTGATTTTACCCATCGTAGCGACATCCTTAGCTTCAATGTCCCGGTTTATGCTGGTTAATTTTCCATTATTTGTGATGGCGTCCCTTCTGATCAAACGTAAAAATTTATTTACATTCCTTTTAATTCTGTTTTATACGCTGCAAATTTTCTACTGGATTGGCTGGCAGAATTATTACTGGATTGCCTGAGTTTTTCTTTTAGTGCTGCGTTTAATACCCGGCAGAATTTTCCAATATTTCTCATTAAATTTTTGCAGATGGTGTTACCATATGCAGAAGAAATTGTTATATTATAATTATCATTCCAGAGGTTAAACACGGGGTGATAAAACTGTCTGGTAACATCATGCCGGTTTGTTAAACCTGATTCATCATAAACAGGCAATTATGATCCTTGCATCGATTTGTATTAATTCATTAAGGTAATCCAAAATAAAATGTCCTTAAATAAATCCTTATCTGCACGTCGAATTCTGTTATTCTCGCTGGTCTTAATGATTGGCCTTTGTATGGGATTTGCCGTTCAACGCGCATGGGTTGGCGATGATGCGTATATCTCTTTTCGCACGATCGACAATCTGGTGAACGGCTATCGTCTGACCTGGAATACCAGTGAACGCGTACAGGCCTTTACCCACCCTTTATGGTTGTTTTTTTTAACCCCGATTTATTTTTTTACACGTGAAGTATATCTGACTGTCATCGGCGTGTCGTTATTGTGCACCCTGGCGGCGTTGATTGGGCTGGTTTTACAGACCCGGCAAAAAATTTCGGCTTTGTTTGCCGTTATGCTCCTGGGCCTGTCATCGGCGTTTATCGATTATGCCACTTCAGGCCTGGAAAACCCGATGAGTTATTTGTTAATCGTCCTGTTTGGCTGGGTTTATTGGAAACAAAATTGGAGCCCCAAACAATTATTTTTATTATCCCTGATTACATCCCTGGCAATTTGCAACCGCATGGACAGTGCGCTGGTGTTTGCCCCGGCATTGTTATATGCCTGGATTAAGTCGGAGCAAAAGTTAAAAAGCCTGTTGTGGGTGGTTTTGGGCCAGGCGCCGTTTATTCTCTGGGAGATTTTTTCAGTAGTTTATTTCGGCTTCCTGTTCCCGAACACGGCTTATGCCAAATTAAATAACCAGGCTCCCGATCTGGAAGTGATTCAGCAGGGAATTTATTATGTGATTAATGTCCTGCAGCGCGACCCGCTGACATTATTGAGCATCCTCGTACTGCTGGTTTTGATTTTTGCGGCGCCCAAAACACAACGCTGGCAGGCGTTGATGTTGTTTGCCGGGGCGCTGCTGTATATTTTGTACACCATAAAAATCGGGGGGGACTTTATGAGCGGGCGGTTTTTCACCATTCCGTTGATGGTTACGGTTGTGGCTATCGCCCATCTGGATTTAAGCAGCCTGAAACCGTGGGGGCTGATGGCCGCTGCCGGCCTGATAATGGCGGTCGGTTTATTCTCCCCCAACCCAACCTGGCGCATGACTCCGCTGAACCTGCCCACTTCAGATAAAACCGGCATCGAAGATGAACGAATGTCGTATTTTGGCGGCATGGGCCTCTTTCGCGATTATCAGTTTCATCGCGACGGTGAACATGAATGGAAAACCATGGGCGAACAAATCCGGCAGAATGATCCCTATGAGGTGACCCCATTTGGCGCGGTGGGGCTGCTGGGTTATTATGCCGGCCCGCATGCTTATATCGTGGATGAACTGGCGCTGGCCGATGCCCTGTTGGCGCGCATTCCACCCGTGCGGCAGACCAACTGGACGATGGGCCATTTCAGACGTGATTTGCCGGGGGGCTATTTTTTTAGCCTGGAATCAAATGAATTTCAGATTACCGACACCGACCTGGCGGAATATAACCGTCAGCTTACTTTGATTACCAGTGGGCCTTTGTTTTCGCGTGAACGCTGGGCCGCGATCTGGTTGATGAATACCGGGCAGTTGGATGATCTGATTCATGTAGAAGACTTTAGGTTCCCGCGTTCTCAAACCGTTTCAATCAAAACCCTGGATGATTCCATCGAAACCGCTGCGGCATGGAACGACAACCGAAATATTACAATGGGCGACCAGGGCCTGCGGGTTAATCTGGATGGTGAAAAAATCACATCGAAAATGGATGTATTAATCAGCGCAAACGACCATTATCAGATTATTTTTTATGCCGGCTATGAAGAACTGGCTTCAATGATCGTGGCGGGGGACAAACGGGATAATGGCATGGCGTTAAGAACCCTGGAAGTGCCGGCGGCGGCCGTGCAGGGAGACTGCGATCACATCCGTTTTATGCCGGTGCGCACCGATGGTAAGTTAACTCTCGATATCATTCGCGGGGATGAAGAATACAGCCTGGGATATGTGCGCTTTAAATAAATAAGCGCGACAGGTTACACTGGCCGGGTGAGACGGTTCAGCCTGTTTAGAACGGGAAGCGGTTAATATTAAGTGTTCGTGAAGCAGATGCAGTATAATTACAAACGATTATCCTATTAAAGTAAACAAGGTAAAAACAAGGCGCCTATGAAGTTTTTAATAACCGGCGTGGCCGGATTCCTGGGTTCTGCCCTGGCGAATCGTTTTGCCCGCGAGGGGCATACTGTGCGCGGCATTGACGATTTGTCGGCCGGCAGCCCTGAAACCTTATCGCGCGAAGTCTATTTGGAACGCGGTGATGTTAATGACCGTCCCAAGTTGTGGACTTTGCTGCAAGATGTTGACTGTGTTTATCATCTGGCGGCGCGAGTGGTGGTTCCCGAATCGGTGTTATATCCGCGGGAGTACAACCAGGTTAATGTGGGGGGAACTGTGGCGTTAATGGAAGCCATGCGCGATGTGGGAATTCGGCGTGTGGTCTTTATTTCATCCGGAGCGGTATACGGCAACCAGGATAAACAACCGGTAGCCGAAGATGCCGTACCCAACCCGCGTTCACCTTATGCGGTTTCAAAGCTGGCGGCTGAATATTATGTGCGTACCATCGGCAAACTTTGGGGCATTGAAACGGTCTGTTTGCGTGTGTTTAACGCTTATGGTCCCGGCCAGCGCATTCCGCCCGTGAATGCGCCGGTTATCCCCAACTTTTTAAGACAGTCCATGTTAAACGGCACGTTGGTGCTGCATGGACAGGGTGGTCAAACACGCGATTATGTTTATGTCGACGACGTGGTAAATGCGATGATGGCGGCGGCTACGGCCCCCGATGTTGATAATTGTATTATCAACGTTGGCAGCGGCCATGACACCGGCGTGCGCGAACTGGCGCAGTTGGCCGTGCAGGTCACCGGCAGCGCGCCGGAGATTTTGGTTAACGCACGCAGTGATGGCGGCCCGGACCGCATGTGCGCCGATATTTCGCTGGCGCGTGAAAAGCTCGGCTTTCAGCCGACCACTTCCCTGGAAGTTGGTTTACGCCTGACACTGGAACATGACCCCAAATTAAAACCAATGTTGGTTAAATAAGGTAAAAATAACGTGCCTGCCGACAAATCCGTCCTCAAGGCGTTTTTTTATGAGCGTCCGGTATTAACCGTGGCGCGTGAATTGATCGGCAAACGTCTGGTAAGAATGGTCGACGGACAGCGAATTTCAGGATTGATTGTTGAAGCCGAGGCTTATGACGGTGAGACGGACCTGGCCTGCCATGCCCGGGCCGGGCGAACGCCGCGCACCGAAACCATGTATGGCCCCCCGGGGCGGGCTTATGTTTATTTTACATACGGCATGCACTGGATGTTAAACTGCGTCTGCGCTCATCAGGGATACCCGGCAGCCGTTTTAATCAGGGCTATTTTGCCATTGGAAGGCACGGCTTTTATATCTTCTCGCCGGCCGGGCCGGCCTGCAAAAGACTGGTGCAACGGTCCGGCGAAACTTTGTCAGGCATTGGAAATTACGGGAAGTCTGAACGGCGCCGACCTGTGTTTGCCCGACGCCGAACTGCGCATTGAAGAAGGCCTGGAAGTGCCTGATGCAAGGGTGCAGCGCACACCGCGCATTGGCATAGATCTGGTGCCCGAGCCGTGGCGCAGCCAACCCTGGCGTTTTGTGGTGGCATCACCCGAAAAAGTTTTTGCAAAAGCGTGAACTCTCTGGTATAAAGAGAGGTATATGTCCGATTTAACGATGATCCCCGATTATGTTTTAGCCGATTTTGACCCAACGGCCGTTTTGTTATACGGTGGCGGCGGCCATGGTAAGACTCTGCTTGAACTGGTCAGAGCCCAACGTGTGTATCGTGTGCTGGGTATTGTTGACGACCAGATGGAAGCCGGGCAAACCGTTCTGGGCACGCCGGTGGTGGGCGGGGCTGATGTTTTGCCGGAATGGCATAAACGCGGCGTGCGCCTGGCCATTAACGGGGTGGGCGGCATTGGCAGCGTGGATACCCGCCTTAAGGTATTTGAAACCCTGGCAGATGCCGGTTTTAGCTGCCCGGTGATTGTGCACCCGACCGCCTGGGTGGAAGACAGCGCGGCTTTGGAAGGCGGCGTGCAGCTTTTGGCGCATACCTATGTGGGCAGTGAATGCCGCGTGGGGTTTGGCAGCGTATTAAACGTGGGAGTATGTCTTTCACATGATGTTAAGACAGGCAAAGTAAACAACTTCTCGCCCGGGGCAATGTTGGGCGGTAACGTTACACTGGGTGATTATACCCAGGTGGGCATGAATGCCACCATCAACCTGGGTGTTAATGTGGGTTCAAGAGTACGCATCGGCAATGGCGCTACCATTAAAGCGGATGTGCCGGATGGCTGCCGTATTTATGCCGGAACCATTTACCCAACCCGCTTATAGGATTAATAAAGGAAAAATAACGGTTATGTTTCGTAAAACACCTCCACCCAGCAGCCCGGTTGTGACTCAACCTGTAGAAAGAGTCACTTCCGTTTTGGGCAGCGGCATTAACTGGCAGGGTAACCTGCGCGGATCGGGGGGGATTCGCATTGAAGGTACATTTGAAGGTGATATTGCCATTAAGGGGATGGTCGTTATTGGTGAAACAGGGCGTGTAACCTGTGAAAACCTGCGCTCGAACACGGTGATTGTAGCCGGTCTGGTGCGGGGCAGCATTACCGCCGAAAAGCTGGAGATTCGCAGCACGGGACGAGTGTGGGGCGATGTGGTGACCGTAGCTTTTGCCACTGAAGAAGGCGCTTTTTTGCGCGGACAGGTGCGCATGGAAGACCATGTTGACCTTAATCTTGACCCGTTTGGCAGCCGCCCGCCCGCCGAAGGCGAACTATTCTCCGGCGAAGCGGAACAGAACATTGGAGAATAAACCTTGTTTGATACCCAGTTTTTTTTATTAGTCAGTGAATGGCTTGGCATAATTGCCCTGGCATGGTTGATTCAACTCAGCGGGCGTTTTAATTTCCGCCCGATTGGTTTTGTTTATGCGCGCCGCGAGGGCATTATTTCCCTTTCCCTTTACAGCGCTTTATTATTAACCAGTGTGGTTTTAACCACTCCGCAAATCAGCGCCGGCATAAAATCGCCGCTGGCAGAGGTGCCGCAAAACCTCTGGCTGCGTTTAATATTAAGCGCTCTGGCTGCGCTGATATTTGGCTTAACCATGTTGGTGCGCCGCCAACCTTTGCGCAGCATCGGTTGGGACCCCAAACGTTTCGGTTTTTCCTGGCGGCTGGCGCTGCCCATCATCCTGTTAACCGTCTTTTTACGCTCAAAGGTGGACAGCCTGATTAATGGGTTAACTTCAAGTGAAATTAATTTGCTCTTGGTCTGGCTGGTAATCGCCCTGGTTGAAGAAACGGTCTTTCGCGGTTTTATTCAATTACGGTTGAACTATTGGATGGGCAACCCGACCGGCTGGCTGGCGACTGCCCTGTTATATGTGCTCTGGTCGCTGCCCTTTTACCTGGCCACTCCCGAACTGCTGGTATATAAGGTGCTTGTAACGGTAATACAGGCGCTGGTGTTGGGTTGGTTGATGCAGAAATCGACTCAAATATTACCCGTGGCTGTTTACCGTTTGTTGACGGAATGGCTGTTTTATACCGTCTGATAAATTAACTTTAAAACATCGAGCTGAAACCTATGGATTTTTATACACCCCCTGTAATTCCAATGTCATCTCCCGACCTGACCGAAGCAGAGCGTCAGGCTGTGATTAAAGTTTTAAATACTCCAAACCTCAGCATGGGCCCGCAAATTGCCGCCTTTGAAAAGGCCTTTTGTGATTTTACCGGCAGCCGCCATGCCATTGCGGTAAATTCGGGCACCTCCGGGCTGCACCTGTGTGTGCGAGCCGCCGGGATTGAAGAAGGCGATTGGGTCATCACTTCACCTTTTTCCTTCGTGGCTTCCACCAATGCCATTATGTTTGAAAAAGCCGTGCCTGTTTTTGTGGATGTAGACCCGCTGACGGGCAACATTGATCCGCAAAAGGTGGAAGAAGTGGCGCATGACCTGAAAAAGGGTGGGGCCGCCGCGCAGCGCTGGCTGCCGCGTAAAGGTTTACGCAGCGGTGGACAATTAAAGGCCATTCTGGCAGTGGACGTTTACGGTCAACCGGCCGATTATGATGTGCTGCGCCGTGTTTCCGATGAACATGGTTTGCGTTTGATTGAAGATTCTTGCGAAGCGCTGGGTTCGGCATATAAAGGCCGCATGGCGGGCGGACTGGGCGATTATGGTGTGTTCGCTTTTTACCCCAATAAACAAATTACCACCGGTGAAGGTGGATTGGTGGTGACCAGTGATGATGCAGCCGCTCGGATGATGTTGGCCCTGCGCAACCAGGGACGCGCCCCCGGTGATACCTGGTTGGAGCATACCTACCTGGGTTATAACTACCGTATGGATGAATTAAGCGCCGCCCTGGGCGCCGTGCAGATGAGCCGCATTCATGAACTGCTGGAAAAACGCAGTCGCGTGGCGGCCTGGTATAACGAACGCCTTAAAGGCATTGAGGGCATTCAGGCCCCGGTGCTGGTGGAAAGCACCACACAGGTAAGCTGGTTTGTGTATGTGGCGCGTGTGGCCCCCGGCGTGGATCGGGAAGCGCTGGCTGAGGGATTAAAGGCACGCGGCATTCCCGTGAGACCCTATTTTAACCCCATTCATTTGCAGCCTTACATCACCCAATACCTGGGCTATGGCGCCGGCGACTTTGCCGTAACTGAAGACCTGGGCAAACGCAGCCTGGCACTGCCTTTTTCGGGCCTGATGCGCGAAGACCAGGTGGACCAGGTTTGCGAGGCTATTCGCGATTTGTTGAAAAAATAAACAGGTTTTATGTTTCAACCCGGTATATTTTTACCCGAAAAACGTTCCGGCCTGGTCTTTCAGATTGGGCTGGCTCTGTTTTTTCTGGCTTTAAGTGGCCTGGGATTTTTAATGGCTTCTCAGCAGGAAGAGGGTTTTTATTTCATGCTGTGGATGGCCGCCGCCCTGTTGTTTCTGCCGCCGGCAGTTTTATTAATTTACCGGGCATATGCTCTTTTTCAGGCACGTTATGTTCTGGAACGGGAAGGGCTGCGCCTGCGTTGGGGGCTGCGCGCCGAGGATATTCCCATCAGCCGGATCGAATGGATTCGCCCGGTGAATGAACTGGGCTTTGACCTGGATTTTCCATTAATCCGCTGGCCGGGTGCTCTGGTCGGCGTGGAAACAACCGACGGACTGGGCCCGGTGGAATTTATGGCATCCGATGCCGAACGTTTGTTGTTGGTGGCCACTCCCGAAAAAATTTATGCCATTTCACCGGAAGACACCAAAAACTTTTTACGCCAGTTTCAATTAATGATCGAACTGGGCAGCCTGTCGGAACTGCCATCATTTTCGGCGCAGCCGACTGTGTTTATGCAGCAGATCTGGACGGACCGTTTTGCCCGTCTGTTGATTTTGATCGGGCTGGGGGCAACCTTTTTATTGTTTATCTTTGTATCGGTTTATATTCCGACTCGCCCGTGGGTGTCGTTGGGTTTTGACGCTGCCGGCCAGCCCATGCCGCCCGGCCCGCCGGAAACCTTGCTGCTCTTCCCGGTATTGGCCGGGGTATTGTTTGGCGTGGACCTGGGTGTGGGTTTTTATTTTTATCGCCGTGAAGGCAGCGCGCTGCTGGCTTATATTACCTGGGGCAGCAGTGTTATCATCCCCGTTTTGTTATTACTCGTCTTAATCAGGATGTTATGGATATAAACTGGGTACAACTTCTTGTTGGTTTTACAGCCGCCCTGCTGGTTTCAATTGCGGCCAGACGCGCGCACAGCCTGAGTTTGAGCGGCGCCATTGCCGCCACGTTATTGGGCACGGTGATTTTTGGCCTGGGTGGCCTGGCCTGGGCGTTAATTTTGTTGACCTTTTTTATTACCAGCACGCTTTTATCACGCCTCTTTCGTAAACGCAAGCAGGTTTATAACGAGAAATATAGCAAAGGCTCCGAACGGGATGCCGGACAGGTGCTGGCGAATGGGGGTATTGCCGGTCTGTTTGTGATTTTAAATATCCTGTTTCCAAATGCGGGGCTGTGGTGGCTGGCCTTTGCGGGTTCACTGGCGGCGGCAAATGCCGATACATGGGCAACCGAATTGGGAGTCTTGGGGCATTCGGAACCGATCTTAATCACCAGCGGTAAAAAAGTGGAACGCGGCACATCGGGCGGCATTTCAGCCTTCGGCACGTTGATCGGTTTTGGCGGCGCTCTACTGGTTTCACTGGTGGCTGCACTGTGCTGGACCTGGGCAACGGGACTGCCGGATTCACTGCCGTTGTTTTTATTACGCTGGCTGGGTGTCGGCGTGGCCGGGGTATTGGGCAGTTTGACCGATTCCTGGTTGGGGGCAACCGTGCAGGCTATTTATACCTGCCCGACCTGTAACAAAGAGACCGAACGCCATCCGCTGCATTCGTGCGGCACACCTACCCGCTTAATTCGCGGCCTGGCGTGGATGGATAACGACTGGGTTAACACACTGTGTACGCTGGCCGGCGCTTTGGCCGCGCTGATTTTCGGCCTTGTACTTAAATAAGCTCGCCTGAATGATTCCATGAAACGTGTATATTACCTTTACCTGACTTATTCGGGACTGGTTTATTTTTTATTTTTCCTCGTATTTAATATCGATAGTTATTTTCAAATCAGCACTGCCCGCCTGGATGCTTTGCAACTGGTGTTAATCGGCACGCTTTTGGAAATATCCATTTTTGTATTTGAAATCCCCACCGGTGTGCTTGCCGATGTTTATGGACGGCGTCTTTCGGTGATTTGCGGGGTGATATTAATGGGAGCTGCCTTTTTGCTGGAAGGCACCTGGCCTGTTTTTGAAATGATTTTATTGGCGCAGGTGGTATGGGGCCTCGGTTACACTTTTACCAGCGGCGCTTTGCAGGCCTGGTTGTCGGATGAAATTGGCGAAGAAAGCGCCAATGCCGCTTTTGTGCGGGCGGCCCAGATGCAGCAGGCCGGGGCTTTCCTGGGTGTGGTGTGTAGTACGCTGCTGGCCAACCTCTGGATTCGACTGCCCTATTTTGTGAGCGGCGGGCTGCTTTTTGCCGGGGCGCTGCTGCTGATAAAAATCATGCCGGAAAATGGATTTAAGCCTGTGCCGCGCCGTGAACGCCAGGGATGGATGGATTTGCTTCACGTCTTTCGCGAGGGATGGAAAATGGTTAAGGGACGGCCAAATTTGCGTCCGATTTTATGGATCGGCTTTTTTATGGGTCTATACAGCGAGGGTTTTGACCGCCTGTGGGTTTTATACCTGACCGGGCAGTTTACCTTTCCGTATTTTTCGATCGTCACCTGGTTGGGAATCATTCAGGCCTGCGCCATGTTATGCCCGATTGTGTTGATGGAAGTTATCAACCGCCGGGCGGGTGTGGCAGACCAACGCCATTTGTTATACTGGCAGGCCGGGTTGGCCACGGCGCTGGTGACGGCCCTGGCATTTTTTAGCCTGAACAATCTGTTCTGGGTTGCCTTTATTTTGTATGTCATCATCATGAGCCTGCGCGAAGCGTTAAATCCGTTGTATAACGCCTGGGTCAATCAAAAGCTGGATGCGCAAAGCCGCGCCACCGTGCTGTCGATGAGCAGCCAGGTGGATGCCATTGGGCAGGTGGCGGGTGGCCCTTTGACCGGTTGGGTGGCGCGTTCCACCTCCGTGCGTTTGGGTTTGGTAACTTCCCTGGCTCTGCTTTCACCGGTTTTGGGGATTTTTGGAAAATTGCTGGTCGAAAAACAAAAAAGCGTGTAAAGCGCCTTTATGCTTGTTGTATAATCAGAATATCTATGAAAGCCAAATTATTAACCTTTCTCCTTTTGTCGATCACAGGTTTCAGCCTGGTTTTTAATACAGTGCCGGTAACGGCTCAACCGCTGCGGGCCCTTTCAGCTTATGATATTGTGGCGGCGGTTAATGCCCTGCGTGCCAGCAACGGCGCCGGTGCTTTACAAATCAACGGTTCATTAATGTCGGCCGCACAGGGGCAATCGGATTATCAGGCTTCGATTGATTCATGGTCGCACAGCGGACCGGGCGGCTCGCGCCCGATCGACCGGGCGGCCGCAGCCGGATATGGCGGCGGAGCCAAAATTTACATTTCTGAAAACGTGGCTTACCTGAGTGCAGATGCGGATATGAACACGTTAATATACAGCATCTGGGCCGATTCGGTGCACTGGAATACGATGATTAACCCCTCCTATACCGACTGTGGGGTGGGTGTGGCTGAAACGGGCGGTTTTGTTTATTACACACTGGATGTCGGTTATGTTTCCGGCGCGGCCGGCAGTGGCAGCAGTGGCACGGGCAGTTCTGGAGTAAGTTTAACCCCCAGCGCCACACTCAAACCCGGCGAGCCCAGCCCAACCCCCAACCTGGTGAAAGCGGTGCAGGTGGCCACCCCGGCGGCGGATGTTTCCATCTGGCATGTGGTGCAGGCCGGGCAGGCGCTTTCGAGCATTGCCGTGGCATATGAGGTAAAAATTGCCAGCATTCGCGCATATAACAACCTTGCCGAAAATGACAATACCCTGTGGGTGGGTCAAAAATTATTAATTCGCCCCGCGTTTACCCCTACGGTTTCGCCGACGGCCAGCAACACGCCACCGCCGCCCACACGCACGCTGGCGCCCAGCCACACACCCGCACCGCCCACGCTGACACCCACCAAAGGCCCCAGCATTACGCCCACATCACGCCCGCTGCTGCCGCAGTTGTCCAATTCAATGGAAAACAACCCGCGTCAATCGGTAGGCATCATTCTGGTGGTTGTATGCGGTTTGGGTTTGGCCGGTGTGCTGGCCAGTAATTTCTTAAAGAAAAAATAAATTAACCTGGTTGTTCGTTTTCCCCGCCGAAACTCTCAATAAATTTACGCGCCGGGGATGAAAGATATCTGCCCTTGACCCAGATGGCGGCAATTCGGGTATTTAAACGTGCGTTTTTGATTTCTTTAAAAATCAGGTTGTTGTTGGCCGCCAGGTGGAATGCCGAACGCGGGATGACGGCGATGCCGTGCCCGGCATTGGCCCACATCAGTGTGGTACGGGCATCGTCGTTTTTGCAGTATATCAACGGTTCAAAAGCCTGTTCCAGACATACATCCCGGATGAGCTGTTCAAAACGGCGATAAATGATGAGCGGCCTGTCCTTCAGGTCGCCGATTAACAGGCTGGATTGAGCGGGAGACCCATCATATTTTTTACACATGGCAGCGATCATTGGTTCGGATGCCGCATAACGGCATTCAAAGCCTGCGGCATTAAAGGGGGTTCTGACAATGCCAACCTCAATAAGACCTTTATTTAACAGGTCAATCAACGCATACGTATTCCCTTCAAATATTTCAAATTTAATGCCGGCATATTTGCGGTGAAACTCGGTCATTTTTTCGTTTAACAGGGTGGCGCCGCAGGATGAGACGCTGCCCAGGTATAAGGTGCCGTTTAACCCTTTTGAAAAATCAAAAATTTCCTTTTCAGTGGCCTCCGATAATTCAATGATCTGGCGTGCGCGGTTGAGCAAAATCTGACCGGCATCGGTCAATTTAAGCTGCCGGGGGCCGCGTTCCACCAGTTTAACCCCCAGTTCATCTTCCAACAGTTTTAACTGCTGGCTGAGCGGCGGCTGAGCCATATGTAATTTTTTGGCCGCCGCCGTGATCTGGCCTTCTTCGGCGATGCATAAAAAATATTTAAGCTGGCGAATATCCATATAAATAATTCTTTCGATATATTAATTTATTATATTATACATATAAAACAGATATTTTTTATATGTAATGACG
>JAJTBH010000092.1 GCA_021287005.1 Anaerolineae bacterium | reverse complement strand
GTTTGAACATGATCCCCACCTCAACCGGTGCTGCCAAAGCCCTGGCTCTGGTAATTCCCGAATTAAAGGGTAAATTCGACGGCTTCTCGATGCGCGTTCCCACCCCGACCGTTTCCGTGGTCGATTTTGTGGCCACCCTCGAAAAACCCACCAGCAAAGAAGAAATCAACGATCTCTTCATCAAAGCTTCCGAAGGCGCTTTGAAGGGTATTATGGGCGTAACCCGCGGCGAATATGGCGATCCGTTGGTCTCCATGGACTTCAAGGGTGATTCCCACTCTACCATCGTTGATCTGCCCAACACCATGGTTATGGCCGGCGGCACACTGCTGAAGGTTGTGACCTGGTACGATAATGAATGGGGTTATTCTTGCCGCACTGCCGATCTGGCGGCCAAGATGGCGAAAGCTCTCTAATTTTGTCCGCTGAGGGCATCATGTGACGTATAAATGCGCAATCTGCTACCTATTGATGGAACAGGTTGCGCATTGTCTTTAATCCTGATAAACGGAGGGTTCCATGTTTAATAAAAAAACCATACGAGATATTGATGTAAAAGGGAAAAAAGTTCTGGTGCGCGTGGATTTTAACGTACCGCTCAAAGAAGGTAAAGTTGGCGACGACACCCGTATTCGCGCAGCTCTGCCGACGATCAACTACCTGTTGGAACACGGCGCTGCCGTGATCCTCTGCTCACACCTCGGTCGTCCCAAGGGTGGTCCCGATCCCAAATATTCCATGAAACCCGTGGCCGAATACCTGGGTAAATTGATGGGCAAACCGGTTGCCTTTGCCGATGATTGTGTTGGCCCGGCTGCCGAAGCCGCCGCCAAAGGTTTAAAATCCGGCAGCGTACTTTTGCTTGAAAATACCCGCTTCCACCCGGAAGAAGAGAAAAACGACCCCGAATTATCCCGCCAGATGGCTTCTCTGGCCGATATTTATGTTAACGATGCATTCGGCACCGCTCATCGCGCGCATGCTTCAACCGAAGGCGTTACCAAATATCTGCCCGGTGTGGCCGGTTTTCTGCTTGAAAAAGAAATTCAATACCTCGGTCAGGCTGTAGCCGAACCCAAACGCCCCTTTGTGGCTATTCTGGGCGGCGCCAAGATCTCCGACAAAATCGGTGTGATCAAAAACCTGCTAACCAAAGCCGATACTATTTTAATTGGCGGCGGTATGGCCAATACCTTCCTCAAAGCCAAAGGCCTGGATATGGCCGATTCACTGGTGGAAGCCGAAGCATTGGAAACCGCCAAAGATTTGCTCTCAAAAGACGGCGGCAAATTGATGCTGCCCGTGGACCTGGCATTAGCCGACAAGTTTGACGCCGAAGCCGAATGCAAAATCATCGAGACGGGTGACATTCCCGCCGGTTGGCGCGTTCTGGATATTGGCCCCAAGACCGTGGCTGCTTATGGCAAGGTCATCGCCGGAGCCGGCACCGTGGTCTGGAACGGCCCGATGGGCGTTTTTGAATTCCCCAAATTCGCTGAAGGCACCTACGGCATTGCCAAAGCAGTGGCCGGCAGCAGCGCCATCAGCGTGATCGGTGGCGGTGAATCTGTGGCTGCCATTCAGCAGTCCGGACTGGCCGACAAAATCACTCACATTTCCACCGGCGGCGGCGCCTCGCTTGAAATGCTCGAAGGCCTGGTATTACCCGGCCTGGCGGCCCTGCAGGATAAATAATAACGGACGATTCACCCGTTTAAATAGTTACAAATTTCTGCGGAATTGATTGTATAATAACAGGTAATGGATATATTTTATCCATTACCTGTTTGTTATATCTACCAGAGAGGATGACATGTTCAAAAAAGCCGCGTTGATTATCATTGGGGTCGGTATAGCCCTGTTTGTTTTGATTCAATTTGTGCCCTATGGGCGCGATCACAACAACCCGCCAATTACGCAACAGGTGGTTTGGGACAGCCCGCAGACCGAAGCCCTGGCGCGGCGTGCCTGTTATGACTGTCATAGTAACGAAACCGTCTGGCCGTGGTACAGCAATGTTGCGCCCATGTCCTGGTTGGTGGCTCATGATGTTGAAGAAGCCCGCCTTAATATGGATTTTTCCGAACAGGATAACAGCAGCATTCGTGCGGAGGAGTTGATTCGCCAGATTGAATCGGGTAAAATGCCCCCACCGCAATATACAATTATCCATTCCGAGGCAAGATTGTCGGATGCCGAAAAACAACAGTTTATAGATGGCATACAAAAAACGTTTACAAAATAAGGTGATAAATTTGAGTGAGGAAAAAGAAAATTTTAAGCTTTAAAACTATAGACATTTTATCTTTTTTCAGGTAGAATGCATTCCGCACTCAAAAGTAATTGTTTGATTATTGGAGGAAGATCTTGGCTAATATTAAGTCCGCTATCAAGCGCAACAAGCAGAATGAGAAAAAACGCCTGCACAATCGTGTTTATCGTGGTCGCGCCCGTACTTTCGTTGGTAAGGCCAATGTGGCAATGGCTGCCGGTGATGCCGATTTGAGCGCCGCCGCTGTTGTGGCCGCCGTCAGCGCCCTCGATAAAGCTGCCGAAAAAGGCGTTATTCACAAAAATAATGCTGCCCGCCGCAAGAGCCGCCTGATGAAACGCCTGGCCGCCCTCAGCAAATAAGCTGTCGCAGCAAGTCGTAATACCTATATTGTTTACCCATAACGGGAGTTTACCACTCCCGTTATATGTTTTTAAGTATCTTTAACCGGGCTGTGATGGAATTAAAACGGACGTCTGTGTTATAATCTCTTTTCGGTTTGTCAGGGTTAAATATATCCGGCAGCGTTGGTCGGGTTTTAAGAGAGGTATACGAGGCTTATGTTTGAAGTCGAGCAGAAAGAAATTGAAAACAAAATTCTTGCGTTTTGTAAAAATCAGGGACTGCCTGATTTTTCAATTGATTGGAAATGGATTCCGTTTTCGGGTCATTGGGGCATTTCCTTTTCCTTTTTTCAACTGGCCGCACAGGATGCGCGCGAACGCGGATTAAAAATTAACGTCGGCGAGCGCGCTCAAGAGATCGCCCAGCAGGTTAAAGAAAACCTGGGTCAACCGGCCGGTTTTGAACGCATTGAAGCTGTAAAAGGTTACCTTAATTTATATTTCTCTTCTGCCGAATATTCTCGACGCGTGATTGACGCCGTTTTGGAAAATGGCGCCACTTTTGGCCGCGGGGAAGCCAAACATGAGCGGGTAATGGTCGAGTTTTCCCAACCCAATACGCACAAAGCCTTCCACGTGGGGCATTTACGCAGCGCCATTCTGGGCGATGTGATCAGCCGTATTCTCGAATTTGCCGGTTATGACGTGGTGCGTGCCAATTATCCCGGCGATATCGGCCTGCACGTGATTAAATGGCTGTGGAATTATATGAAATTTCACAAGGGTGAAAAACCCGAACGGGATGTGACCCACTGGATGGGCAGCCTGTATGCCGAAGCCAATAAACGCCTTGAAGAAAACCCCGATCTTGAAAGCGAAGTACGCGCTTTATACAAACTCTGGGATCAACGCGACCCCGAAGTTGTGGAACTGTGGAAAGAAACCCGCCAGTGGTCTCTGGATGGTTTTACCGAAATGTACCGCTCGCTGGATATTCGTTTTGATGTTTATTACTTCAACAGCATGGCCGAACAGCCCGGCAAAGAAGTGGTGGATGAATTAATTAAAAAAGGTATCGCCAAAGATGAACGCGCAGAAGGCGGTACGGTTATTGTTAAATTGGATGAATTGCTCGGTTTAAAACAGGAAAAATACCGCGTTATGGTGGTGTTACGTTCCGACAGCACGGCGCTGTATTCGACCGAAGACCTGGCTCTGGCAAAAATTAAATTTGGCGATTACCCCGACCTGGTGAAATCTTATTACGTGGTGGACGTGCGCCAGTCGCTGCACTTCCAACAGGTTTTTAAGACGCTGGAACTGGCCGGTTACGAATGGGCAACGCGCTGCGAACATATTCCTTATGAACTGGTTAATTTGCCCGGCAATGTGGTTATGGCTTCTCGTGAAGGTACTGTGGTTTTGCTGGAAGATTTAATCCGCGAAGCCGTCAGCCGCGCGTTGGAAGTGGTGAAAGAAAAAAATCCCGACCTGTCGGATGATGCCAAAATGGAAATCGCCAGGGCGGTGGGCATTGCGGCCATTAAATATCCCATGCTGGCGCGTGAAGGCACTAAAGTGGTGACCTTTGATTGGGAATCGGCGCTTGATTTTAATGGTCAGGCGGCGCCTTATATTCAATACGCTTATGTGCGTGCGGGCAGCATTTTACGCCGCAGCAGCGGCCTGCCGGGCTCACAACCCTTTACGGGCGAGCTGGCGCCGGCTGAAGTGGAACTGGTTGACCTCATCTCGCGGCTGCCGCGCGAGGTGCAGCGTGCTGCCGCTGAACGCCGCCCGCTCTATCTGGCCAACCATGCTTATGCTCTGGCCAAAGCTTTTTCTGATTTTTACAATACCTGCCCGGTTTTACAGGCCGAGGAAGCGCAGCGCAGTATGCGCCTGCGTTTGACCGCGGCTGCCCGCCAGGCGATTGGGAATGCCTTAACGGCGCTTGGATTGGCTGCTCCTGATATTATGTAAATTTATTTTTTATGGAGAAGCAGGTCGAATGAAAATTGTGGTGAAAAAAATTATCCTGGACCTGGAAGTGCAGGGCTTTGTTCTCACCAAATGGCATTGTGGCTTTACGTGATCTTTGCCCTTATCCCTGTGGTGTTGATCTGTATTGGATCAATCGTTTATAAAATTTTTAAATAAATATAAACATGGAGATAAATAATGTCACGCATTCGAACCATTATCATGGGAGCCGCCGGACGCGACTTTCATAATTTTAACGTTTACTTCCGCGATAACAAAGAATACGAAGTTGTCGCTTTTACCGCCACCCAGATTCCCAATATCGATGGGCGAAAATACCCCGCCGAACTGGCCGGTTCGCTTTATCCGGCCGGCATTCCCATTTACCCCGAAGCTGACCTGGTTAAACTGATTAAAGAAGAGCGCGTCGATCAGGTGGTTTTTGCCTATTCCGATGTGCCGCATGAATATGTGATGCACAAGGCTTCGGCCGTCATGGCTGCCGGCGCTGATTTTCGCCTGATGGGGCCCCAGACCACGCAGGTGAAATCGACAAAACCGGTGGTTTCCGTGTGCGCCGTGCGCACCGGTTCGGGCAAAAGCCAGACCACCCGCCGCGTGTCTTTGATTTTACGCGATTTGGGTTACCGTGTGGCTGCCATTCGCCACCCCATGCCGTATGGCGACCTGGTTAAACAAAAGGTACAGCGTTTTGCCAGTTACGCCGACCTGGATAAACACGAATGCACCATTGAAGAGCGTGAAGAATACGAACCGCATATCGATAACGGCGTGATCGTTTATGCCGGCGTCGATTATGAAGCCATTTTACGCCAGGCCGAACAGGAAGTGGATATTGTTTTGTGGGACGGCGGTAATAATGACTTTTCATTTTATGTGGCCGATCTGAATATTGTGGTAGCCGACCCGCACCGCGCCGGCCATGAAAAGAGTTACCATCCCGGCGAAACCAATATTCGCATAGCCGATGTATTTGTAATCAATAAAGTGGATACCGCCACACCTGAAAATGTGATTGCCGTGCGCGACAATTTGTATGCCTTAAATCCTTCAGCCACCGTGATTGAAGCCGCCTCCCCCTTATTTGTCGACGACCCGGCAGCCATTCGCGGCAAACGTGTGCTGGTGATTGAAGACGGCCCGACCCTGACGCATGGTGAAATGGCTTACGGCGCCGGTTGGGTGGCAGCACGCCGCTTTGGTGCGGCCGAAATTGTCGACCCGCGCCCCTTTGCAGTGGGCGCCATCAGCGAAACCTATCGCAAATATCCGCGCACCGGTGCAATTTTACCGGCGATGGGTTATGGCGATGAAATGACTCGCGACCTGGAAACCACGATTAATAATTCGGATGTAGACCTGGTGATCTCAGCCACACCGATTGACCTGACGCGTGTGTTGAAGGTGAACAAACCCCTGCAGCGCGTACGTTACGAATTGCAGGAGATCGGCCAGCCCACGCTGGAAGATATTCTCAAAGCCAAATTTGGCAGGAAATAAGATTATCAACGGGGCGGGGAGAAATTCCCGCCCCGTTGATTTATGTTGGGGCGAAGCATGCGGGATGTGAATCGATCCGGATGGAAAAAAGATTTCCGCAAGCTTCGCTTCTCCGTACGGGCGAATCGATCTGAATGGAAAGATATTAACCAATATTGGGCAAAAAAGCCGATTTAAGCATACTTTTTAAATAAGTTCAGGTAAAATGTGGGGTAAGATTAACAAAGTTTAACCAAAGGGCAAACAGCCCTGTTAGCAATAGAAAACGCCGTTGTGAAACGACGAGGTTCGGAATGAAGGAAGATGTTTTATGCTGATTGATGAAGCCGAAATTTTTGTAAGCTCCGGTCGTGGTGGCGACGGAATGGTCCATTTTCACCGCGAAAAATATGTTAACCGCGGCGGCCCCGACGGTGGGGATGGCGGTCGAGGCGGTAACATTATCTTAAAGGTGTCGCACCACATTAACACGCTGGGCAGTTTCCGGCATAAGTCGCGTTTTGTCGCCGACAATGGCGGGCGCGGCGGAATTAATAATTCAACCGGCAGATCGGCAGCCCATACCGAAATTTTGGTGCCGCCCGGAACCATGGTTTTTGACGCTGAAAGCAGCGAATTATTGGGTGACCTGGTGGCACATGATGATGTGCTGGTGGTTTGTCGCGGCGGACGCGGCGGACGCGGCAACCAGCATTTTGCCAGTTCTCACAACCAGGCGCCGCGTACGGCCGAAAAAGGCGAACCCGGCGAAGAACGCCTGTTGCGATTGGAACTGAAATTAATTGCCGATGTGGGCATTGTGGGCGTACCCAATGCGGGTAAAAGCAGTTTTCTGGCGGCGGTGACCAATGCACGCCCCAAGATCGCCAATTATCCTTTCACCAATCTGGAACCCAACCTGGGCGTGGCCGAGCTGGATATGCACAATTCCCTGATTCTGGCCGATATTCCCGGCCTGATCGAAGGTGCACATATGGGGGTGGGCCTGGGAGATGCCTTCCTGCGCCACATTCAACGCACGCGTATTTTGATTCACGTTTTGGATGGACTGGCGGAAGACCCGATGGCCGATTTTACTCAGACCAATAACGAACTTTCGCTTTTTGACCCCAACCTGGGTAAAAAAGCGCAGATCGTGGTATTTAACAAAATGGATATGCCTGAAGCCGGAGAACGCTGGCCGCAGGTGAAAACGGAACTCGAAAAACGCGGTTATCTGCCCATGCCAATTTCCGCCCTGACCCGGCAAGATCTACAGCCGGTTTTATGGAAGGCGATTGAATTATTAAAAGAAGCGCCGGAACCGGAAATGAGCGAAGCTCTGCCGGTTTACCGCCCGATGGAAGATAAACGTGCCTTCAGCATTCAAAAGGAAAGCGAAGGCTGGCGTGTTAAAGGCGCCGCCAGCATGACTTACTGGGAGTATGACGGTTCCATACGACGTTTCCAGAAATTAATGAGTTTTCTGGGTGTTGAAGATGCCCTGCGACAGGCCGGTATTCAGGAAGGCGATATGGTGTTAATTGGTGATTTTGAGCTGGAGTGGCAGGACTAGGAGTTAAACGTTATGCGCCTGGGCATATTTGGCGGAACATTCGACCCGCCCCATCTCGGACATCTCATTCTGGCGTCGGAAGCCTTTGACCAGTTGCATCTTGACCGGGTTTTATGGGTATTAACGCCTGACCCGCCGCATAAACAACATCAGGTTATCAGCTCTTTGCAACAACGTTTACAACTGGTGCAAGCAGCCATCAATGATAACCCGACTTTTGAACTTTCATGTGTGGATATAAATCGTCAGCCGCCATATTATGCCGCCGATACGGTGCGTTTGCTGGCGGCTGAAAACCCATGTGCCGAATTATTCTACCTGGTGGGCGGCGATTCGCTGCATAACCTGCCCACCTGGTATGCGCCTGAAACTTTGCTGGATGCCTGTGACGGGCTGGGGGTCATGCGCCGCCCGGGTGACCAGATCGACCTGGGCCAACTGCAAATTAAATTACCCGAAGCAGTACGCAAACTGCATTTCATCGACAGTCCCCTGCTTGAGATTTCTTCCAAACAAATTCGTGAGCGTATTTTTGAAAACCGCTCATATCGATATTTTCTACCGGAGTCGGTCTATCAATTGATAATAGAAAATGGATATTATCAATAAAAAAACATTCCGGCGGAATTAAATTTACGAGTTTTTAAATGGAGATGAATCTTATGACAAAAAGACTGGTTTTGCTGGCAGGAAATATCGGTTCGGGCAAAACAACCCTGACGGGGAAAATAGGCGAACGCCTGGGCTGGAAAACGGCCTATGAATCGGTGTCCGATAATCCCTATTTACCGCGTTTTTATGCCGATATGAAAACCTGGTCTTTTCATTTGCAGGTTTATTTCCTGGGTCATCGCGCCCAACAGTACCTGGATATGTGGAACTCATCCGATTCGGTCATTGTGGACCGCAGTATTTATGAAGACGCTTTTATTTTTGCGCGCGCGCTTAACCACATGGGCAACCTGGATGAGCTCGAATATCAGGCTTATAAACGTCTTTTTGACCTGGTGATTAAGAGCCTGCCCGCCCCTTCTTTGCTGGTTTATTTAAAAGCTCCCGTACCGGTATTAATGAATCGTATTCAGGAACGTGCGCGGAATATGGAAACCGGGATTTCCTCCGATTACCTGACCCTGCTTGATTCATATTATGACGACTGGATGCAAAATTTTGAACTTTGCCCGGTGTTAACCCTGCATACCGATGACCTCGATTACGTGCACAAAGCCCAGCATCTTGATCTGGTGGTTGAGCGTATTCAAGATAAACTGGCAGGCAAGGAAGACCTGGTTTTCTAAAGAAATTTTAAATTGTTAACATTTGAGTTAACATTTCCTGAAACCTTTTTAAAACTTATCCGTATACTTAGTTAGAATAAATAAATAGTAGGAGAGCCTGGTGAGTAATAATGAGGCTGAGTGGCTGTTGGCCGCGCAGAACGGTAGTGAAGAGGCCTTTGCTACCATGATTGATATGTACCAGACTCCGGTTTACAATCTTTGTTACCGGATGCTGGGCAACGCAGAAGATGCGGAAGACGCCGCTCAAGAGACTTTTTGGCGGGCCTATCAGGCTATTAATCGTTATGACGCCAATCGCTCTTTTATAACCTGGCTATTATCGATCGCCGCTCATTATTGCATCGACCAACAACGCCGGCGGCGTTTGCCCGTGCTCGACCTGGATGTGCTGCCCGAGGAAGATGTTCCGGACGTGGCAGTCAGCCCAGAGGCCGAATTCGGACAGTTGGAAAATTCGCGTGAGGTAGAGAAAATGCTTTCAAAACTCAACCCGCAAGATCGTGCAGCAATTGTTTTACGTTACTGGTATGATTTTTCAGAAGAGGAGATCAGTAAATCTCTCTCGATTTCGGTAAGTGCTGTAAAAAGTAGACTCTTTCGTGCCCGGCGGCAATTGGCTGAAATCTGGCAGGTAGCCTGACCCCAAACAGAGGTGATGATGGAAAAACATCAACTTTTTGAAACCTGGATTTTACAGGATGCACAACTTACTGAGGATGAGCAAAAATGTCTAAACGCTCATCTGCTGGAGTGTGACCACTGCCGCCAGCTTAAGCTGGGCTGGCAGTCAACCCGGAGTATGTTAAAAACGACTCCGATGGTGGGACCGACGACCGGTTTTAGCCAGCGTTGGAAAAACAGCCTGGCTGAACGGCGCGCCCGCCAGCAAAAAGCGCAGATCAAACGTTTCTTGCGTTATCTTATTGGTATCAATGTTTTAACCCTGATAGGTTTATCTTTTGTATTGTTGTTGGGAACAAATCCGGTTAACCTGATGGCGACGGCGCTGCGTGAGGTTGTGATGGCGCTGCTTTTCATCGGGCGAGCCGGAAGTGTTTTTAATATGTTTTTACGGGCGTTTCCTCCCTACGTGCCGGTTTTAATATGGGTTCTGACTTCGACAGGATTCAGTCTGGCTGCACTGGCATGGGGTTTTTCGATCTGGAAATATGTCATTAAAGGAGTTAATGCAAAATGAACAAAATTGCCAGAATTTTTGTTGTTCTAACCTTACTATGTACAGCCATGCTGGCTTTTCCGTCGGTCGTGTCGGCCCAATCGGGTGACGGTAACGACCAGCTTGTGTTGGGTGATTCATTTACACTTGAAACCGGACAGGTACAAAGCGGTTCGTTAGTGGTGGTTGGTGGAACAGTAACAATTAAAGAAGGTGCCCGCGTTTTGGGCGATATTTTTGTAACCGGCGGTTCGTTGGACTTGCGCGGTAAAGTGGACGGCAGTGTTACTTCACTGGGTAGCCTGGTGGATATCAGCGATACGGCAGTGATTGGCGGAGACCTTTCGACCGTGGGTGGTACCCTCGATCGGGCCGAAAAATCGGTGGTCAAAGGTCACGTGGATGTTAACCCCGGCAACCGCTTCAGTGTGGCCCGCCCGGATAATTATTTGAAGATGATGCCTCAGGCTCCCTTCATATTTGACATGGGCCCGGTTAAAGATGTTTTTGGCGCAATTGCGCGCGCACTGGGAATGGCGGCCCTGGCAGCCCTGGTGACTTTGTTTTTATTCAAACCCACCGAAAATGTGGCGGCGGCCGCAATCAATCAACCTGTAATGTCATTTTTCATGGGTCTGTTAACCTTCGTGGTTGCCCCCGCATTAATGGTAGTGTTGATCATCACGCTCATTCTCAGTCCATTGGGACTGTTGGGACTCTTGATCATGGGCCTGGCGATTATCTTTGGCTGGATTGCCCTGGGCTATGAGGTCGGCCACCGGCTTGCCTCTTCCTTGAAGGTGGATTGGGCTGCACCGGTGATCGCCGGGGTTGGGGTGTTGGCCCTCTCATTAATCAGCGAAATGGGCGCGTTTGTTCCCTGTATCGGTTGGATTATTCCGGCATTCATCTCTTTGTTGGGTTTAGGCTCGGTGGTGATCAGCCGTTTTGGCAGCCTGCCTCAAAATGGCGGCATGGCGCCTGCCATGCCTGTGCCGCCTGCGGCATACCCGCCCATGAAAATTGCACATGAAGAGGTTAAACCGGAAGAACCCGGTCAGGAACCCCCTGAGTCAATGGTTTAGAAGTTGCATTGGAGTATAACGTATGAAAAAGTCAATTTTATTTGTAGCAGTTGTTATGGTTCTGACCTCACTGGCATGTTCCATCAGTGTACCGGATAAAAATATTGAGGTCGGCGAAAAAGAGACCTTTAAATTCAGCCAACCGGTGCCTGCGGATAAAGAAACAACCCATATGAGCCTGTCAATGGGCGCCGGTCGCTTAGATATAAACGGCGGTTCGGAAGGACTGATGGATGGCGAAGTCGTTTATAACATTTCGGCGCTTAAGCCGTCTGTAAAAACCGGCGACCATTCCGTGACTCTTTCACAGAGCGGTGAGTTAAAAAACTTCCCGGGCAGCGATATGGTCAATGATTGGAATATTAAACTGGGCAAAAGCCCGATAGATTTGTCCATCAACGCCGGCGCTTATAATGGGACGATGGAACTGGGCGGCATCCCCTTAACTCAGTTATCGGTCCGCGACGGCGCCAGTAAGGTAAAACTGAATTTTGATGAACCCAATCCGGTGACCATGTCACGCCTCGAATATTATACCGGGGCCTCAAAGGTCGAATTAAGCGGATTGTCGAATGCCAACTTTAATGAAATGCGTTTTGAGGGTGGCGCCGGCAGTTTTAAACTGGATTTTTCGGGCAAGCTCCAGCGCGACGGCTCGGTAACCGTGATTGGCGGGGTTAATGATATTGAAATTATCATTCCCAAGGGTACACCGGCTGTGATCACCATGACGGGCGCCTTAAGTAATGTTAATACCGAGGGCACCTGGACGGTTCATTCGGGTGTGTATGAAACCGAAGGCAGCGGACCCAAACTTACCATAGAAGTTGAAAACGGTGTGGGCAACCTGACTTTACGCCAGAAATAAAGTTTTCCCCAAACCATCTTATAAGGCCCCCGCTCTTTTATAGACGGGGGCTGATTTTTTTAAAGGGGGTTATTGGATTGATCTCACTAAGACCACACCATCGATTAAGTTTTATCCCAATCCCAATCAATGCATGCTGATACGCACTCTATTCCTTCCGCCAAGAGAATTATTCGACGGAAGGAGAGTTCTTAATATGGATGTAATTGAGTGAAATAAAGTTTAATCGAATCGGTCAACTTTGTATTATGTTTTATGCCCCATTAAATATTAAAAACGGTTTGAATTTT
>JAJTBH010000091.1 GCA_021287005.1 Anaerolineae bacterium | reverse complement strand
CACGCTTGCCGGCGGGTGTTTTTGGTGTCTCGAAGCGATCTATAAATCCTTAAAGGGTGTGGTGGAAGTTGAATCCGGTTTTTCGGGCGGCACAGTGGACAACCCCGGTTATGAATTGGTTTGCACCGGCAATACCGGCCATGCTGAAGTTGTGCAGCTTCGGTTTGACCCTTCCATAATTACTTTTAATGATTTACTGGAAATATTTTTTGATATCCATGATCCTACCACCCTTAACCGGCAGGGTGGGGATGTCGGCACGCAATATCGTTCGGCCATTTTTTATCATTCTCCGGCGCAAAAACAGGCGGCTGAAAGTTATATTAATAAACTTAAAACCGAACAACGCTGGTCGGACAAAATCGTTACGGAGGTTACGGCATTTAGCGCGTTTTACCCTGCCGAAGATTATCACCGCGATTATTTTGCCAATCATCCCAACCAACCCTACTGCCAGATGGTGGTTTCACCCAAAGTAAACAAGTTTCGGAAACATTTTGCCCAGAAACTGAAAGCAGAATAAAGGTTTTTTGTAAATAAATCAAATCTGTCTTTAAAAAGTCAGGTGGAAGTCATTAATATGAAAGGTTTTTGCGATTGTTTTGGCAAAAACCTTTCTGTTTGATTTAAATAAACTGGAAGCGGGCTTTTTTAGACGGAAAAATCCGGATCATTAACCACATTACGCAATTTTGTACGCAGGTCTTCGGGCAGTTCATTCATCACGCTGCGCAGCAGGCGTTTGGTGCCCTGGTTGGGGGTAATTAATACAATCTGATTCATGAAATAACTGGTTTCGCGAGGGGAGCGCTGGATTAATGCCGATAATAAAACGCGCATCTCACCCTGGAGTCCGGCTGGGACTCTTTTTACGAGTGGGGTGATGATGCTGTACACCCGTGGAAGGTCAAGAAATTCGGGATCTTTTACCAGTGAAATCAGAGCTTCGATGCCGGTTTTATTAATACTTACTGAAGCAGCAGAAAGCCATTCCCGGAGTAAATTGAGATAAATTTCCGGTTTTTCGCGGCGTAATTTGAGCGAGGCCCGTTCCAGTAACGCAGTTAAAGAAAACAGGGGTTGTTGATTACCTGCCCATTGGCTCAAGCGCTGCGTTACCTGTTCAGCTTCAGTTACGGGTAATTGTCCCAAAATAAAAGCGGAAATTAGGCGTAATTCCAAAAAATCTTCCAACCAGAGGGCGTCCGCCAATGGCAACCCGGCTGCCGGGTTTTCATTAATTTTCTGAACCAGTTCTTTTTCAAGTTCTTTTAAAATCAAAGGGGCGGTGTAATATGTATTAATCTGGCGTACCGGTTGTTTGTTTTTGCCGGCGCGATAAACACCCCGATTGGAATAATATTCGAGAAGGTCTTTGAGGTCTCGAACAAAATCAGCCGGCCGGGTGTAATTCCAGATCAGTTGATCAATTTTTGTTCTTAATTGAGATAATAAAACCGCGGGCATAAGATAAATGGGGCGGTTTTTGGCCGCCCCATGTTTGGTTTAATATGCTTTTGAAAAATGAACTTTTACTTTGGCCGGTTTGCCGCACACAATACATTTACCAGTGCCACCGGGTTGGTCAAAAGGAATATTACGCGTAGTGGCTTTGGTGTCTTCTTTGACCTTTGCTTCGCATTCTCTGCTTTCGCACCACCAGCTAAACGACCAGCCGTTTTGCAAAACTTCTTTCATTTCGCCGTAATCTTTGGGGTCAAAAATATGGGCATCACGGAAAGCCAGGGCGCGGTCATAGAGCGCCTGTTGAATTTCATCCAATAATCTGCCAATCTGTTCGGCCAGATTATCCTGGGTGAGAATGCTCTTGCCGGCTTTGCCGGGGATATCCCGCCGGGCGACCATGACGGAGCCTTTTTCAACGTCTTTGGGACCGACTTCGAGGCGCAACGGTACACCCCGCATTTCCCAGTCGTTAAATTTGAAACCGGGTGTAACTTCGGTGCGGTCATCGATTTTTACACGGAAGGCTTTTAATTCGCCTTTTAATCTTTCGATTACCGGCATTACTTTGGATTGTTCTTCATCGTTTTTGAAGATCGGTACGATTACAATCTGGTAGGGGGCCAGCCGGGGAGGCAGAATTAAACCCTGATCGTCGCCATGAGTCATGATGGTGGCGCCCACAAAACGGGTGGAAAGCCCCCATGAGGTGGTCCAAACATAACTGAGCTGGTTGTTTTGATCAAGGAACCGAATGTCGAAGGCTTTGGAGAAGTTTTGCCCCAGGTGGTGTGACGTGGCGCTTTGCAGAGCCCGCGTATCGCCCATCATGGCTTCAATTGAATAAGTGGCTTCGGCGCCGGCGAATTTTTCACTGTCGCTTTTGCGACCGGGAATGACCGGAATGGCGGCTGCTTCCACGGCAAAATTGCGATAGGTGTCCAACATCCGGCGGGTTTCTTCTTCGGCTTCCGGGCGGGTGGCGTGTGCGGTATGGCCTTCCTGCCAGTAAAACTCAAGCGTACGCAGGAAGAGGCGGGTGCGCATTTCCCAACGCACAACATTGCCCCATTGATTAATTAAAACCGGCAGGTCGCGATAAGATTTGATCCATTTGGAATACATGTGCCCGATGATGGTTTCGGAGGTGGGGCGAATGACCAGCGGTTCTTCAAGGGTCTGCCCGCCGCCAATGGTTACTACGGCCAACTCGGGAGAAAAACCTTCAACATGATCTTTTTCTTTTTCAAAAAACGACATGGGGATCAACATGGGGAAGGCGGCATTGACGTGCCCGGTTTCTTTAAAACGGGCATCGAGGTCTTTTTGTATATTTTCCCATAGCGCCCAGCCATACGGGCGGACGACCATACAGCCGCGCACGGGGGCATAATCAGCCATTTCAGTTCTTAAAATTACCTGGTTGTACCATTCGGAATAATTTTCGGCACGAGTTGGAAGTTTATCTTCTGCCATGATCCAATCCTATCCTGTTTTATTATTTTATAAGGCTGTTTAACAAACAAACAGCCTCACTGACATTTTCTGCGAATCTTACAAAATCGCGATCGTTTTCTGAGATGAAATTACTTTGTGAAGCCGTAAAAACATTGATGGTTTCTTTCCAGCCGGCGCCTATCAAAATTAACGGGCAGCCAGGCAGAGAATGAATCACCATCCGGTTCCAGGCCAGCAAAATTTCGGCCAGGGTTCCCACACCGCCGGGCAGCGCCAGGAAAGCCCCGCTGTTTTGCAAAAGCGTATCCAGACGCGTCGTCAGAGTGGGGCTTTTTTGTTCATCTTTAACCCAGGCATTCGCACCCACCGGTCGCCAGGTTTCAATTTCGGCGCAGGTTGCGCCAATTACATAACCATTGGCTTCGGCGGCACCGCGAGAAACGGCTTCCATTGTACCGATGTATCCACCGCTTTTAACGGTGTAACCGGATTCAGCCAGTAATTTCCCTAATAACAATGCTTCCTGATAGAGGGGCTGTCCGGGCAGAGTTAAAGATGCACCAAAAACCGTTACAATCATTTTTATGCTCTCAGGAGGCTAATTAGATCTTTAAATGGAGATTTTGAGGGAATCAACCGGACGTCGTCCGTTTGTAAATGAATTGATAAATATCACCATCATCCAGGTTATATAAAAAAGAAAAGGGAATTCATTTACGGCAATTAAACTGATCTTAAAAAAGGTCAGAAAAAATAAGATCCAGGATAACAGAATGGCGGCAAACCATAAATAAGCCGGAGTTTTTTTGAAAGCGGGTTTATTAAAAACCCATAATAAAAATGGCAGGATAAAAGTGATTTGTTCATAAGAAATGCCGTGGGGGTGGATCAGGTAAGTGATAAACCCGGCCCAGGCGATTAAAAGCAGAGCATTTAATCGCCCTTTCCACCAGCAAACGATCAAAAAAATGGATATGGAGATTACCGCCAGAGAAATCAAAAGGGCTGCGCCAGGAATCAGGGATTGCGGTAATACATGCGTTAATAAAATGGATAATGCCGGCTGCCCTTTAACATAGGCGGCATATTCATTCACGCGCGTCACCCATTGTAACGGCCAATCGGGAACCAACAAAAATGCCGCACCGAGTAAAACAGCCGAAGTACAAACCAGAGTCGAAAAAAAGGGCCAGAGTCGATTACGTAAAACCAACAAAACAGCCAGGCCAAGGTAAGCCCAGGCAAACTGCGGTTTGATGATGCAAAATGATAGACAGACTCCCGCGATGATTTGTGCTTTGAGAGTGGCTTTCGAGGGGTTAAGAAACAGACTTTGTAAAAAAACAAGAATTAAAATAGAAATTAAAATGGCAAAGTTGCCCAGAACCAGACCGAAAAAGACCGGGTAAAACAAAAAATAGCTAAACCGGATATAACCGGGTGTTTTGGGGAAGAGAAAAAAGAGGGCGGATAACAAAAGCAGAATATTAAGCGCCAACCAGAAAGCCTGAGCCCAATCCAGGCTCATCCAGACTACTGGCAATAATAAAAAAACCGCCGGCAGAGGATATGCAAAGGCAAGCTGGTCTTCAGCAGGGCTGGCGGGGCGCTGATAAATTATTTGTTGGGATAAAGCAGTCACTTCTGCGCTGTAGGGTGACTGGCCTTCCAAAAGAGCTGCGCGGGAACCGACCCAGAATGTGGCAAAGTCGGCGCCCAGCGTATTATTCGTCAGGGCGGCGTGGATGGCAAAAGCAAATAGAGTCCAGACCAAACCAAAAACGATCACTCCCAGATAAAAGATTGGAAAATCCCCGGCTTTTTTTATCATTAAACGTTTCCCCGATTTAAACCTGTGCCCCGATTTTGGTCGGGGCACAGTGTATTAACGAATTTCGAAAACGCAGCAGAGAAGATTATTCATCTTCTTTGTGGCTGACCAGGTCTTTCTGGCGGGCTGCCACAATTTCGGCCTGCACATGGGCGGGCACGTTTTCATAGTGGGCAAATTCCATGCTGAAGATACCACGGCCGCCGGTGATGGAGCGCAGTTGGGTGGTATAACGCAGCATTTCGGCCAACGGAACGGTGGCGGAAACTATTGAACGACCTTTTTCGGTTTCCATACCCTGCACACGGGCGCGGCGGGTGTTAAGATCGCCCAATACGTCACCCATATTGGCTTCCGGAACGATAATTTTTACGTTCATGATCGGTTCACGCAGTACGGGACCGGCATCTTTGAAAGCCAGTTTAAAGGCTTCGCGACCGGCAATTTCAAACGCAATCGGTTTTGAGTCGACCGGGTGTTCCTTGCCGTCAAAGACGGATACTTTCACACCGGAAGCCGGGAAACCGGCGATAACGCCTTCTTTCATGGTGCTGCGAATGCCTTTTTCGATGGCGGGGATATAGCTGGAAGAAATGGCGCCGCCAAAGATGTCGTTAACGATTTCAAAATCGCCTTCGGGGTTGGGTTCAACACGCAGGTGAACTTCACCAAACTGGCCCGAACCACCGGTCTGTTTCTTGTGGCGGTACATGGCCTGGGATTTTTTGGAGATGGTTTCCTGGTAAGGTACTTTAGGCTCATTGAGGGTTAAGCCCACCTGGAATTTGGTTTCAGCGCGGCGCACGGCTACTTCGATGTGCTGGTCGCCCATACCTTGCAGGATAGTCTGGCTGGTGGCCTGTTCCATGCGCCAGGAAAGGGTCATGTCTTCTTCGCACAGGCGGGTTAAAGTCGGGCTGATTTTGGTTGAGTCAGCCTGAGTCTTGGGAATTACGGCAACGCGGTAAAGCGCGTTGGGATATTCGGGCACGGGCAGTTTCACCGCGTGGGCTTTATCACCCAGGGTGTTGCTGGTGGAGGTTTCGCCCAGCTTGGCAACCGTACCGATATCACCGCAGTGCAGCACCTTAACCGAGATGTTCTCTTTGCCGCGCGGCGTGTAAAGTGTGCCAAAACGTTCTTCGATATTTTTATCATTGTTCCAGACGCGGCTGTCGGCTGTGACAGTGCCGGAATAAATGCGGAAGTAGGTTTGTTTGCCGACAAAAGGATCGGCAGTGGTCTTCCAAACGTAAGCAGCCAAGGGGCCGGAATCGGAGGCGGCCAATTCTTCAGAGCCGTTTTTGCCTTCGGCTTTGGCCGGACCAATATCAGCGGGGGAGGGCATATAATCAACGATGGCGTTTAACAAAGGTAAAATGCCGGTTTCGGTGGTAACGGCAGAAACGAACACGGGCACGTACGAGCCGGCGCGAATGATGTTTTTGAGACCGCGTTTGATCTCGTCTGCGTCCAGTTCGCCGCTTTCGAGATATTTTTCGAGCAATGAATCTTCGCCTTCGGCTGCGGCTTCAACCAGAGCCATGCGGGCTTCTTCGGCGGCATCTCTTAAGTCAGCGGGGATATCAACCACGGTTTTGCCGTCGCCCTTGAGGGCTTTCATGGTGAGCAGATCAATGACACCCTGGAAATTCTGTTTTTCACCCCAGGGGATTTGAACGGGAATCAGTCTGGTTTCGGAAAAATCTTGAACCGAGGCAAGCGCCTTCTGGAAGTTGGCGTTTTCACGGTCCATTTTATTAATGACTAAAAAGCGAGGTAACTTAAAGCGGTCGCAGTACTGCCAACCAAGTTCGGTGCCGACTTCGGCGCCTGCAACGGAATCTACCAATACGACTGCACCATCAGCCACACGTAATGCTGAGATAACTTCACCCACAAAATCGGTATAACCGGGGGTGTCGAGTAAATTAATCTTAACATCATTAAATTCTACCGGAATGACAGTGGTGTAAAGTGAGATGCCACGGCGAACTTCTTCTTCATCATAGTCAGAAACTGTCGAACCATCTTCAACTTTCCCCATACGTGTTGTGGCCCCGGTGAAATGCAGAAACGCTTCGGCCAGCATTGTCTTGCCTGCGCTGCTATGGGAAACAAGCGCAATATTGCGGATTGACTGAGTTGGGTACTCTTTCATGGATTCAAACCCTTCTATATTCCGAATTTTGACCTGCTTGTAATGTTAACCTGTCTTTAATCAAATATTAGAAAAAGACTCACATATTATATCAATAGATTGTTATCCATGCCACCAATTAAAGGACGGTTTGTGACTGTCATGCCATAAAAATGACATTCTTTAATTTAAAGCGTTTTTTCCATGCGCCAGGCCGGTTCATGCACCTGGTGCCAGATGCCTTTGTCATCGGGATACGACCAGATGCCGGGTTCATCGCTGGTCACAACAAATCCGAGCCGTTTGTATAACTCCTGAGCGCGAGGATTATCTTTGGCGACATTTAATGTAAGCACGCTAAAGGAACGTCGTTTTAAATCGCTTTCGATGGTTTTCATCATTAATGTACCCAGGCCGCGGCTGCGGAAGGTCTCGCGAATACGAAAAGCGTACATATAGGCCTTATAAACGCCGTCGGCCAGCTCCGGGCGGTCACAGTTGAGCTGGATAAACAGTTGACCGATTAACCCAACCGGATGTAATTCGGCAACCCAGATCAGCGACAGGCCTTTCAGCACACGTTGATATGCATCGGCGTAAATACGCCGGAAATGTTTGTATTCACCACCCCATTCCAAACCGGGCAGATCGGGTTTTCGAATTTGCCGGATGGATACGGTGTCTAACCAAAATTCTGTGTTTTCTGTTACCGTGTTCATGATTCCACCCAATCGGGATGTTCATGGAGGATCATTTTTAACAAATCTTCTTCTTCGGCAGGGGAATTAACTTTCTGATCCAACCATGCGTCTTTAAGTAAATTTAACAAGGTGCGGTAAAGCGGCCCGGTTTTAATTTTTAATCCGGTTAATTTTTTGCCATCCGTGACCGGTTTAATATATTGCCAGGATAACACGTAGTTTTCGATGCGGCTATTAACTTCGGGTGAAATATTCAGAAGATAGGCCGCAAAAATGACAATCAGGGGCAGCCCATCCAGTCGGCGGTTTACCTGGCTGGGGCTGGCATTTTCCAAACCGGGCAAGTCGGGGCGGAGGCGGATGAATTCCAAAAGAGCATCCTGTAAGTTTTTTGAAAACCGCAGCCGCTTAACCAAAACGGCGGCGATTCGTTCCGGGTAACGCACCAGCCATAACAGGAAAAACAAAACCCGGCGCGCCGGTAAATTGAAATAAGTTTCTTCCAGGCCCCATTTGGCGGGGAAATCATTGTTTAAAGCGGGAGAAACATGCGCGGCATCTTCATTCGTCCATTTTAAATGGGGATGAATGGCACTTAACAGCCCCAGCGTATTGGCGCGCGTTAAAATAGCTAAAACCTCAGGTTCGCTTACCATTAAATCAAGTTCATGGCGCAGTCGGTCTCCGGAAACATGCTCGACCAGGCATTGAGCCTCTTTTAATAATTTTAGCGTGCGAGTCTCGATTTTAAATTTAAACCGTTGTTCAAAACGCACAGCACGCAGCATGCGGGTGGGGTCATCGACAAATGACAGGGAATGTAAAACACGAATGGTGCCCTGGCGCAGATCATTCATGCCGCCCCAGTAATCATAAAGTTCTCCGTAGTGAGAACCGTCCAGACGCAGCGCCATGGTGTTGATACTGAAATCGCGGCGGTGTAAATCGAACTTAATACTGCTGCGTTCAACGGTGGGAAGCGCCGTCGGCCGGTCGTAAAATTCCACACGCGCGCTAATCAGGTCGATGCTGGCGGGTAAATCACCGGGAGGAATATTTCCCAGGGTAGTCGCTAAATGTTCATGGATGGCGCCGATGGCCCATTTCGCGGTGCCAAATTGTTTATGACAGGTTAAATGTCCGCCATATACCTGTTTTAATTTTTCACCCAGGCTGAGTGCATCACCTTCTACCACCAGATCAAAATCATAGGAGGGGCGGTTGAGTAAAAGATCGCGTACAAAACCGCCAACGATATACAACGGAAGGTGTTGTTGGTGGGCATGTTCAGCCACGGCTCTTAATAAAGCCAATTTTCCGGGCGGCAAAATGGATTCCAACCGGCTTGAAAGATTATTTCGTTGCGGCAAGCCGCCTGTGCTCTTTCGGCTTGTATAACTTTTAAACAAATCGGTGCGGGTGACGATGCCGATAATCTTCTGGGTTTTGGGGTCCAAAACCGGAATCTGTCCCCAGTTGCTGGTATCCATAACCTGTTGAAGATGATCCAAAGAATCGTCGGGGGTGACATAATATTCACCGGCTTCCATCAAACTGCCGGCAGCCAGGTTAAGCTTAAATGTAGTCGAACGATCCACAGCGCGGCGGGTGAGCAGGCCCACCACCCGGTTATCCTCAATAATCGGGTAACCTTCATACCCATACCGCTGCATTAATTGAGCGGCTTCGGTTGTGGTGGTGGCCGGATTTAATAAAAGCGGGTTACGCGACATGATTTTCCCAACGGTGATGGCAGGGTGGATGCATTCGGGTAAAACGCTTAAAATCTCCTGGCGGTAACGATCCAGATCTTCGTCCGTCACGAGGGACTCGGATTTTCGGGGAATTAAAGCAGCCGCTGCGCGTTCATGCCCGCCCCCGCCGAAATGGGTTGCCAACGCGGCTACGTTGACCTGATCGGTGGTTGAGCGAGCGATTAAACGAAAACCGTCTGATGTATGCACCAGCAGTAATAATGCATCGGGGTCGAGAAAATCACGCATTTTGTGCGCCACTGAAGAAATTTCATCGGTCATATCGGGGGCAAGGGTGGCGCTGTAAATAATGTGCTGCCCTTTGATTAGATGCGATTCTGCGTTGGTTAATAACCGGTCATATAAAGTTTTTTGTTGTTCCGATAAAGGTGGGTTAAGATATTTGGCTGCGATTTTTAAATTAGCGCCGGCTTCAAGTAAATAAGCCGCGGCGCGGATATCTCGCGGGGTAGTATGGCTGTAAATCAAGCTGCCGGTATCTTCATAAATTCCGAGTAATAATAATGTAGCCTGAGTGGCATTGAGCTTAAGGTTACATTCGCGCATCTGCTCGATCAACGGGGTAGTGCAGGCGCCGGTCGGTTCAAAATTCACTTTCCAGGTTTCGGGAAGTTCATTGCGAATGCTGTGATGGTCTAAAATCTTTACCCGGGTGTTTTTGTTCATGCCTTTTATGGTGGGCATGGATTGTGTGTCAACCAGAAAAATTTCATCAATAGGTTCGGCCGGTAAATCTGCGAACTCAATAAAAGGCAGTTCTTGTTTAAACAGTTTAAGAAAATGACGCACGTTGCGGTTGAGGCGAGACTGCATCAGCGGCAGCGCCGAGGGGTTTAATAACCAGGCGCCGAGCATGGATGCAACTGCATCAAAATCACCCTGTTCGTGACTGAGGATTAACTGCATAAAACTAATCTTGTGGTTGTGTCGGGCTGCCCGAAGATGATTCTTTCCACTGGCGAGTCGTTTTTTCGAGGTGTTGATTAACCAGGTTTAATATATTGCTCACCTCGGACTTGATTCGCTCCTCAACCTGCCCGTTATTTAAACGCTGACCAAAATCATCCAGGTCGGTTTTTATCTGCTGACCGGCCGGTGATTTTGAAAATTCATCGGCAGCCTGGTTTAAAGATGTTCCCAGTGTGTTTAAAGAGGATTCGATTTCTTGCTGAATTTTCTGCCGTTCAGGGGTTTCCCAGGCAGTTTTAATAAACTGGTTAATGTTTTCGCCCAGTTTGCGCAGTTCATCGGAAACGTCATTTTGAGTTGATCCTGAATCGTTCATTTTGTCTCCCATCTCAGGTTAATCCGGATTTAAAAGATTACCTGCCAAGTTGTAAGTATTGTAACTCAAAAGCGGAATATGTACCCTTTAATAAAAACAATGTTCAGACGATTTCAAACATCCGGAGTAAATAAGGGCTGTTAGAAAAATCGTGTAATAACAACTTTTCCTGGTTGGGGTTAAGCCCTTCGATAATTAAACGGAAATAATAGCTGCCATCCGGTCGTGTGTTCACGACGGCGCGTAAAATATTACCCTGTCGTTCGGATACCAGTGTAATTAATGCAGCCAATGTGCCGGGATGATTATCTGCGGCGGAACCGGTCAGATTAATACTGGTCCATTTTAATTCTGCTTTAGATAGACCGAGCTTATTGAGCTCATTTTGAAAATCCATCAACCGGATTGCCCCGCCGCCGATGGTGGTATATAAATCTTCAAGGGTGGCACATCCCATTTCTTCGAGGAGTAAATCCATTTTATCCGGGAACAATGCCAGAACGTCTTCAAGCGCAAACAAACCTCGCGAAATTAAAATTTCTTTAACCCTGGCCTTACCTTCTTCCGCATGGCGTTTGAGCGACTCGTTTGCCAGAACGGAGCGTAAGGTTCGTGCGGTGGACGGATTGCTGAATTTTAACCACTGCTCGGTGGGTAAAAAACGCTGCGGGCCGGTGATGACTGCCACGATATCCCCGGTTTGCACTTTATCCCAGAGGTTGACGCTTTCACCGTTTATTTCAACCGAACTGATTTTGTCGAGTAAAAATTCGTTTTGAATGGATGCAACCGCATCCAGGACGCTTGAGTTTTGCGGCACAAAACGAATGCCTCCACTGGGCGTCAGAATGACCAATGGCTGGTAGTTGCTGATATTCTGCTTTTGCCGCAGTGCATAGGTGATGCCCCACAGGTTTTCTTCTTCCATTTCACGGGTGGTAATGGCAATTTCAATCGCACCCAGGTTTTCGATCCAGGCAGTGACCTGTAAAGCGCGATAACCGTTTTGCGGGCAGGCCAGATAATCATCAAACCCGCTCTGATCAATAGCCATGCCGAAATGCCGGTTCACCCCGGATAAGAGACGGTAACAATCCGAAATATCAGTCGTATCCACCAATAGTCTGAAACTGATTAAATCATTAAGGGTTGAAAAATTATCCAGTGAAGCTTTATGCATTAATGCCAACCGGCGCAGCTTGCGCCAGGCTTGCCAGTATCCGTTAACGATAATGTTGACGCGTCCATTTAACCCCGCTGCTTCCATTACACGTCCCAGATCGGACAGGGTGGAATTGATGAAATTTACATTCAGACGTGGATCGCCATCAATTCGATTTTTAACAAAAGTATAAGAGTCGGCGTCGGCGTAAGGAAAGCTAATATCTTCCAACCATCGCCGCCATTCGTAACAGTTTAAGATGCCGGCCAGGCGGCCATAGGCCCGAATGGCTTCAGTGGCCTTCTTTTGCCGTTTTTCGTGCGGCATATATTGTAATGTGAGCATGTTGTGGGTTTTGTCGGCCAGTTTGACCAGAAAAACGCCGGGGTTGCTGAAGATGGCCAGTTTTCTAAGGGTTTCAAGCTCGCGCGTATGACCTTCCAGCGGCGAACCCAGTTTGGTTACGCCGTCAACGATATAAGCCACCTCTTCGCCCAGGCTGCCCGGAAAATGATTACGAATATCATCCAGACTGCAATGATCATCTTCCACCGAATCGTGCAATAAACCGGCAATGGTGAAGGCTTCATTTTGAACCAAACGATCCAACAGCGCTGCCACCCA
>JAJTBH010000090.1 GCA_021287005.1 Anaerolineae bacterium | reverse complement strand
GTGGTTTATTTAAAGAATTACAATCCGCGGTGCAAGATAATGAACAGACTCAAAAACCGGGCAAACTTAAAAACGCTTGGGTGGCGGTGTTATTGATGCCGGCCCTGGTTGCCATGCTGGGCGCTTCACCGGTGTTGATTTTCACCGTGTTTGTTCTGGCCGCCCTGGTGGTGGTAATACGCATGTTAACCTTAAAATCCGCAGAGCAAAATTTTTCACGCCCGTCGGGCATTCCGCTGAATGCACTGGTCTGGTTTTCCATTCCGCTTTTGTTGGGGACGCTTGTGCCCAACCGGCCGCTTTCCATTGCTTCTTTGGATACGCGCGGCATGAGCCTGTCTGCCCCGACCAGTTTGTCAGGCCAGACCTTTAAAAAGATGGATGTCAAACCCGACGATCGCAGTATATTGGATTGGATCAAATTGTTTAACTACGAATCTGACCTGACGCCTTACCAGGGGCAGCAGGCCAATGTGGTCGGTTTTGTTTACCACGATTCCCGCCTTAAGAGCGGGCAGTTTATGGTGGGGCGTTTTGCCGTGACCTGCTGCGTGGCCGATGCGTTTGCGATTGGCATGGCGGTGGATTGGCCGGACAGCGCCAATCTGACCGGCAACAGTTGGGTGAATGTTAAAGGCCCGGTGGAAGTGCTGGATATCGACGGTCAAAAAGTACCCTTGATTCGCGCCAGCGCGGTGACCGGCATAGATGCGCCTGAACAACCTTATTTATACCCATGAAAAGACTGGATATAACCGCCGTTAGTGTTTTTATTGTGGCGCTTGCCCTGCTGGCAGGCGTCATCTGGCTGGGCGAGCAGGTGCCGGTGGATGTAAACTGTATAAACGCCGGAGGCTGCGAGCAGATCAGTTCATATGCTACCGTCAATCTGGAATTTTCCCGCCCGGTGCAGGCCGACCAGGTGGAAAAATTATGGCTTACCCAGCCGGCCGTGCAAGGCACCTGGGAATGGCTGGATGAAAGCCACGCCCGCTGGCGGGCAAACACGCCCTTCCGCTCCGGGCAGCAGATCAGCCTGTTATTAAATGCCGGACAGGTTGGCAAAAGCGGCGAGTCGATTAAGCAAAACAAAATCTGGCCGGCTGTCATTCGCCAGCCGCTGGTGGTGGTGCTTAAACGTATTGGCGATCAACAGGAGTTATACAGCATGGGGGTGGATGGCGACCCGGCTGAAAAACAATTAACCCATACCGGCGGCAAGGTGCTCGATTTTAAACCCGCTCCGGATGGCGAAACGATTGCCATGTCGGTGGTGAATGAAAAAAAAGGGGTGGATATCTGGACCGTCCGGCGCGACGGCAGCCAGCAGGTTAAATTGCTGGACTGCGGTCTGGATGTGTGTACCACGCCCGACTGGTCGTTGGTTTCTTATGAAATTGTTTATACGCGCAGCAGCGCCGGGTTGAATCCGAATGGCCCCAAAGGCGCGCCGCGTGTGTGGTTGTTAAATTCACAATCGGGCGAGACCGCCCCATTGTTCGAGGATGCGCAAAAAGTGGGTTATGGCGCAGTCTGGTCGCCGGATGGTCAGCATTTTTCCATTTGGAACGGGCTGGAAGGCGGCATCATGGTGGTCAATCGCAACGGCGATCAAAGCATTATCCTAAACTCGGCCAATGGCGATACCGGATCCTGGTCACCTGACAGCAAAAAACTTTATTTTGCCGATATTGTGCAGAGTGAAACCTCTTTTCGAAATGTGGTTTTAACTGCCGATTTTGAGCAAAACCGGGTCACTTTTTTGTTGGGCGGCAATGCGGCGGGTGACGGCATCAGTTATACCAACCCGGTGTGCAGCCCGACGGGTGATTGGCTGGCGGTTGCCGTTCAACCGGATGTAAAAGTCCCCGGAAGAAAAATGTACCTGTACGATCTGAAAGGCGGCGACGGCATCAGCCTGACCAGTGACCTCTCACGCATCGTTTCGTTTTATTCGTGGACTCCGGCCGGAGATCGTTTGTTGTTTCAGAGTGATAAACTGGGCGGCAAGGAAGAGGAAGTTGAAATCTGGGCGGTGGACCTTAAATCGGGGAAAAATGTAAAAGTAACCAACGGAGTCAGGTATCCGCGTTGGCTGCCTTAAAATAAACCGCTTTTGAATAGACTAACGCCTAAAGAACCCCACCCGCCACCCGAATCAGAACATTCCAGACAGGTGCGGGAAGGCGCATAAAAACCCTGACCCAAACTGCCGTAAAAAAATAACCACACCGGCTCAAGCAGGTTCGTAAATTGGATAACCTGATATAAACCGGTGCGGTTAATGAATAATCTTTATTAAATGAAAATCAATTAGCTTAATAAAACTAACTGCTTCTTAAATTGGTGAAAGTGATAATCGAGCCGTCCTGTTCGGTCCAGGTTTCAATATCATTACGCATTCTGTACCCACAGCGTTCCAGAGCGGCGGCATAGGTGCTCATGATGGAGCAGTTGAAGGGTTTTTTGACCCCCGATTCAACCATTTTGTTGCATAAGCCGCGGAAAAGACAGTGATCCACTTTGATCACGATCTTTTTTTCGTCCTGCATTTCAACGTTAATCCCCCCCATAAAACCAAATTCTTCGGTAAAAAGGTCGGCAATATCTTTCATTAACACATTAATTGGTTTATCCACCACCTGGAGGTTAAATTCGGTTTCCAGTGATTGCAACACATTCATACCGATCACACGGGTGAAAGCATAAGATGATTCACCCAACATTTCCCATACGGCAGAAGAAAGGTCCATATAGGAGGAACTTAACAAGTTAAAATTATGCACAATTAAAAGTTCTTCATCCTGAGACATGCGATACCTTTTCCTTAAAACCAGATTTGAATCAAGCGGTTTAAATTAGCGTGGAATAGCATCCCATAATTGGGAGGCATATTCATTCATGGTGAGACGCGCCGAACCTAAAATGGCATCTCGTGACACGGTAAGCCCCCAGATGTAAGAACCGTCTCCCAAAAATCGCAGCAGTATGTAACTGTGGTTGGTTGTGATAAGTTCTTCTTCCACATCGCCCAGGTTTAGTTTGCCGCTGATATTTGAAGCAAGGCGCATGATCATGGCGGCGCGGGCCGAGCGATCGCCGCGGCTGTCACTGTCGTCCACCGATGCGCCGGCAATGGGCAGACCGTCCATGCCGATGATGCTGGTGCTTAAAAAGCTCGGGCTGGATTCGTTGCGAATCTCCAATAAAAGTTGATCGAGTTTATGCATCGTTTAATCTCCTCAAGCGGGATAAATTACCCGACTCCCGGCATGGCTTTTTGAATACGATCGACATAAATCTTACAGATTAAGCGTAAATTGCCCAGACTGGCCGATTTACGATCTGCAATGACGCCCAAAAAATAATCCTTGTTGGGTAAATAACGGGTATAGACATAAACGTTGGAAGTGGTTAAAACATTATCTTCCAGGGTTTCATGCCCATTTTTACTGACCGATGTATCCACCAGTTTAAATAACATGGTCATTTGTGCGCTGGCGGCTTCGGTGTTGATTTTGCTGCGGGCATGGTGTGCGATATCAATGCCATCCATGCCAACGATACTGCTGGCAATATAACCATCAACTTCGCCGGACAGCTCTTTTAAAAGGTCTTCCAATTTGTGCGGCATAAAATCATCCTCGGATTGAATATCGAAAATTGAATCCAAAAAGTCCGGATTGGATGGATTCTCATCCAAACGTCGGGCGCCTTCAATTAAGAGACTTGACCAGCCGCGATTGATGGTAACGGCGGGTGGTTCAATGCCTGTTTTTAATTCAAATGCGCCTTCCTGCCAACTTAATAATTCGTAAGCTGCTTCCTCTCCTTCTCGTCCGTTAAACACGGCGTGAACGACATTGCCATCCTTAAAATATAATTCACCCTGATGATCATTATATTTAAGTGCCAGTGCGGCTGTTTTGCGCTCCTGGCAGTTGAGTTGAATCAAATTGGCAAGGGAAATATCCTGCAAATAACCCAGCATGGCATCTACCCCTTAATTCCAGTATTTTGACCAGATGCGGCAGATATGTGAAATGGCCTGGTTGGTCAGCCGGCGATATTTTTGGTCCTTACCGGGTACGGCCACGGCCAGGATCAAATGAAAATCATGCGCCTCAAAGAATCGACAAATCAGGCGCTGCCCGCTCTGCGTATAAACGTTGATTTCCTGGGCGGGGTCCAGGCCAATGCGCTGGCCAGCCTGGCTGATGCTTTTTTGCACCAGCGCCACCACAGCCGACTGCATGTCGGGGTCGCCTTCGCTTTTGCCGGCAGAGGCAATTGCCAGCCCCTGCGAGTCGGTCAGAACCGAAAAGGTAAAACCACCTTCCCGGTTAAGGTTGGATAATATTTGGTGTAATTCAGATGAGCCGGAAGTTGTTATATTTGCAGTCATGTTTACCCTGTAAGTGAACTGTAAATAGGTTAAGCCATTTCGCGTTGAACTTGCGTAATGACCTGGCGGGTGATCAGTTTGAGTGTGTCAAAAACACCCTGTCCTCGAGAAGCAATGGCCGAAGTGGTTTCAAGATCTTGAATATCCATCGCCATTTTTAACTTCTCAGGTTTAAGCGCATTGGGCAGGTCCTGTTTATTAAACTGCACCAGAATGGGCAGTCTGTTTACCGGCACCTGGAGCGATTCGAGATGGGCATACATATTCATCCAGGCTTCAATATTTTCCCATAATCGTTCCGAGGCCGAATCAACCACAAAAACCACACCGTCTGCTCCCTTAAGCACCAGCTTGCGGCTGGCTTCATAATAGGCCTGCCCCGGAACCGTGTAAAGCTGAATTTTTGGCGTCAGACTGCCCACTTTTCCAAGCTCGAGTTGTAAAAAATCGAAAAAGAGGGTCCGGTCTTCGTGCGTTTTTAAAGAGACCAGTTCACTTCTGCGGTGCGGGTCGACATGGCTGTAAATCTGTTCAAGATTGGTGGTTTTACCGCTAAGAGATGGCCCATAATAAACAATCTTGAGGTTTAATTCTCGCAGTTGCCAGTTGATGTACATAGGTTACGATCCTGACCACAATGATCCCAATGCGTCCCCCACTGCATCGTTAAGTTTTTCATCATCCAGGCCCAGGTCCAGTTGGTCCACCAGATCGGGCTCGGTGGTAATGATTTTGGCAATTTGCTGGCAGGTCTCGCGAATTAATAACCGAGCCCAACCGATGGGCGTTTCAAAAGACACCTGCACAAACAATAATAAATGTTCGCCGGCTTCGGCAATGAAATTGGAAGTTTTTTCCCCTTCCCGCATAATTAGCTGATAACTTTTATACTGCCCGGTTGCACGGGCAATTTCACGACTGGCGGCCATATCGGCCGCCACCAATGAACCTAAAACGGTTAAATCGGTATTGCCGTGGCTGCCGTGAGTTAAGACGGATAAACCGCTTGAATCGGCCAGCAGGATAAATTGGGCGGGGCAGCGTTCTTTAAGCTCAGAGATTAAATCTTGAATGGCGCTGTATTGTGACGGGAAAATGGATATACCCACCCGCAAGTTAAGGTTTTGATTTTTCTCCGGATGACTTGCAGCACTCATGAAACGACCTTTATTTTTCTTTTTCTGACAGTTTTTTGTTTAATAAACCGGCGCCGATGGCTTCTTCAAAACTTAATACTTTGCCGTTGGAGCTTGTGTTTTGCAAAGCTGCCGGCTGCGCCTGAGGCACCGGGCTCTCTTGGGGAGAGGGTTTTAATAATTCATCCATCTGTTGGTCCAGAGCTGTTTCCATATTGTCGTCAAACAGATTTTGAGGGCTGGAATAATCGGCCTGGTTTAATTTTTCCTGCAAGACACGCGCGGCGCGTTGAGCGTAATACCAGATGGAGCCGATGCGGCTGTTATAAGGTCCGCGGTCGATCAGGAAAATCAATAACAACTGGCGGCCGATATTAACCACGTACAGGTTTTCACGTTTGCCTTCGCGATAAGCCAGGTTGATCGTATCGGTGTCGCCGTCAATAACACGGCCTGCCTCAAGCAGTGTGGCGACGCTGCTGCCCACCAGGGTGGCAATTTGTTCGAGTGGCAGGTCTTTCACCAGGCCAATGCGGGCGATAAAATGACCCTCGGCATCGGTTAAGAAAATGCAGCGTGCGCCGATATCACCCTGCAACTGGTTGAGCAATAAAACTATTTCGCGGTAACGATCATCGGATAACACCAATAAACCGGGACGGCTGGCGGCCGTGTCATTCAGCGCTTCCTTAACGATCTGGCGGAAAGTGTCGATTTCAAGCGGCTTGGACAGGTAACGATAAACCTCAAGCTGTTTGGCTTCGTTTTCCAATGAAAGGCTGCCATAAGCCGTCATTAAAATGACGCGCGTACCGGGCGCTTCCTCCCGAATTTTACCCAGCAATTCCATGCCGTTCATCCCGGCCATTTTATAGTCGGTGACGACCAGGTCAAATGAATGTTTTTTGAGTTCTTCCAGAGCGGCGAAGCCATCGGCGGCTGTTACGACATGATATTCGTTTCCAAGTTTGCTTAAACTCCTCTGCAAAACGGAAAGAATAGCATCTTCATCATCGACAATCAAAATCCATTTTTCATTTGCCATATTTTTTCCTCTTGATTAATATAACGACTTTCAGGCAAATGCTCGGTTGAGAAAGGTTGATAAAAGTTAAAAAACTAGCTGCACCACAAATAACCCTGGTGGCGAATAGTTTTGATATAAGCCGGTTTTGACGGCAGAGGTTCTACTTTTTGGCGCAGATGGTGGATGTAAACCTTGATAATTTCACCCGCCTCAGAATCCTCGGTTTCGTAACCCAACGCGGCTTTCACCAGGCTGCGCGCGCTGACCGGCTGCGGCGAGGCCTCAATCAGGCTGCTTAACAATTCGAATTCAACCGATGTCAGGTCGAGCAATTTTTCATTAACGATTATTTCGCGGTGATAATGATCAATTACGGTTGATCCGTAACTTAAAAAACGTTTGTCTTTGCGAACGGGAGGGATTTGTTCTTCGATGTCTTCAAGTTCATCGAGGGCATCTTTTAAAACTTCGATGCGGTTGACAATCTGGCGATGTTTTAACAATCTCTGGCGCCTCTCAAGACCTTCGCGCACCCGTTTGCGGATAATGTCTGGCGTGGCCGGTTTGAGTAAATAATCAAAAGTTTCCAGCCGCAGAGCTTCCACGGCGCTTTCCATGGATCCGTGGGCAGTTAAAATGATGACAACAGCATCGGAATTGTTTTTTCTGAGGGTAGTTAACACCTGCATGCCGTCGACAGGTTCCATGTGCAGATCAAGCAGCAGCAGATCATAAACACAATTTTGAATCAGGCGGATGGCTTCTTCACCATCGCAGGCCATGTCAATGATGTAATTTTCATGCCGGAGGGTATGTTCCAATACAAAACGGATATTGGGCTCGTTATCAACGATTAATATTCTGGCTTGTTTCAAAGGTCTGTTCCCCTTTATTCTTTGGTTTTTATTTCGCCTTTATCCAACTCCACTATTAAATGGGTATAGTCTTCATGACGTTGAGCATTGATTTTTCCGCCGCTGGCAGCCAGAGCGTCCACAACCGGCGAGAAACCGGTAATCATGCCTACCTGGCTTTCAATCGACTCGGCGTTTTCCGGTTTTTCATCCAGATTAAAAACCGAATTGATCGCCGGAGTGATGATGAATTCGATTTTGATCTTATCGTCAGTATCAGCTACGCGAACGGTTAAACTGCCGCCTTTATTTTCACCCATGGCATCGGTCAGGTTTAACAGGATGGTTAAAAACGCCAGATGCAGATGGTTGGTGATGGCAAAACAAACCGGCGACACAACGGGGAATTGCAGCACGGTTTTTATGTTCTGGCGCGTCATTTCATCGCGCGATATTTCGAGCACATCCCGCAGCAGATTCAAAATTTGAATTGCTTCCACCTGGTCTGACGCCGGGCGATATAACTGGCGCATGCGATAGACCAGTTTGATCACTCTTTCGGCTTCCTGCTGACTCAGGCGAATATATTCCTGAAGATCGACCGGGCTGTTAAGCTCTTCAAGCGCCAGGGCCAGAGCCCCGCGAATGGCCTGCATGGGATTGTTGATTTCATGTGCCACGCTGGCTGTCAGGCGTCCCAGGGTGCGCAGGCGTTCGTTTTGCAGGGCTTTTTGGTGCAGGCGTTCTCGTTCTTCCATCAGCAGGCGAGTTTGTTTAAACAGGCGGGCGTTGCCGATTGAAATGGCGATCATTTCAAGGGCAGTGGTTAATAACTTTTCTTCGGCCTCCAGGAAAGGCCCGCTGATTTTGTTAAAAAGGGTGAGCATGCCCAACAGCCGGCCCCTTTGTTTGATCGGCAGAATCAGGGCATTTTGAGGGTAGATATCCAGAATCTGGGATATTTTTTGAGTGAAAACATCGACAGCGGGGTCATTCACCACGATGGATGAACGGCTGAAATTAAGATCGTCGCTTGAAATCATGTGGGGTTTTTCAGGCAGGTCCAGCCCTATGCCGGTTACGCTCTCAAGCCGGGCGCCGTTTTCACTGGTTAGCCAGATCAAACCAATTTCCGCATCGGTTAAACGTACCACCCACTGCGCGGCGCGTTTTAATGTGGTATTTAAATCCAGGCCGGCGCTGATTTGCCGGCTCATTTCATAGAGTACATGCTGTTGTTCGGCATAATAATGAATGGATTGTAAAGCCTGGGTATTATCGATGCCGGCGGCAACCAGGCTGCTCAGTTCACCCAACAGAAAAACTTCAGCGGGCGTAAAATGCGCCGACTGACGGTATAAGGCCAGCACCCCCACCTTTTTTTCGTCCACATGCAGGTTGGTTGCCAGGAAACAACAGGTCGCCATTTTGGGGTGGGCAAAATCAAGCGATGGTTCATAACGCGTATCGCTGGTAAGGTCGTTGATTACCAGCGGCTCAACCTGTTCAATTGCCCGGCCAATCAATCCCCGGCCGCGTTTATAATGCTGGTTGCGTTGTACGGAAAAAGAGGTGATAAAGAGCGAAGATTCAAGCGTTAGACTGGTGTTGTCTTCGCCCAACAGCCAGATTTCTCCTCCGTCGGCATTAAAAATATTAACCACCTGCTGCAATACTTTTGAAAGAATGTTGCCCAGCCCGGAAGTTTCGATGATGATGCGGGCAATCAACAACATATAGGCAATTTGAGCGGTATTGTTTTGCATTTCCAGTTGAACAACGTGATCTGCATGGCGCGCCATGCTTTGCCGAACCATACTTTTCACTTCTGCTTCAAGCAGGGGCATTAAAAGATAACCGTCGGCGCCGTTGCTCATGACCACCTGGCGGGCTGCAAGACTATCGATTAAAACCAGGGTGGGCAATTTTTCGGAGCCGCGGCTGACGGATAGGTCATGGCAATAGGCTGACAGTTCCGGCCGGCGTGTGCCGTCAATGATTAATAAAATGACCGGTTCCTGTTTGTTTTGTAAATACTGATAAACCTGAGTGATTTTTTTGATCCATACCAGGTTGGCCGCATCTGGCATCATGCGCCGCAGGGCGTGAAACATGTTTTCATTGGGACTGAGGAAAAGGACGATGGACACCCGTAAGCTCCTGCATGCTGGAATTGTGAATCGGTTTTATTCGTTTTCAAAATCTAAAATAGCATTAACCAGTTTAATTAATTGTTCCAGTTCAAACGGTTTTGCCAGAAAGGCTACCCCGGTTTTTTCCAGAAAACTGTTGATATTTGAGCTGATCAGATCGCCGGTGGTAAAAATGATATGTTTAATCAATGCAGGGTATGTTTGTTGAACCCGGGCGTAAAATTCGGGGCCGTTTAATCCGGGCATGCGAATATCGCAAATGATGACATCGTACCGTTTATGTTTTAACAGAATAAAAGCATCATTCCCGTCGGTGCTCGTATCCACGTTATAACCGCTCTTTCTGAGCAGGCGGCTGATAATATCCAATATCACGGTTTCGTCGTCAATCACCAGAATGCTGGCGCGTTTAACATCCTGAGCGTTGTCTTCTTTTTTGATAATTGAAGGAGTAATTTCTTCACTTTCAAAGGGAAGGCTGCTGGCGGGCAGCTCGATGTGAAAACTTACACCGTCCGAGATATTTTCGGCCCAGATATGCCCGCCATGTTCGCCGATGATGCCGTGACTGATGGCCAGGCCTAACCCGGTTCCTTTGCCGTCGGTTTTTGTGGTGAAAAAGGGGTCAAATATTCGCGACAGATTTTCGGGATCAATGGCCGGGCCGCTGTTGGAAAAGACGATATGGAGCGCATTGGGTGAAGGATTGTTCTTTTCAATACAGATGGCAGGAGCGGTATAAGTTGATATGGTTAATACACCGGGTTTTTCCAACATGCTGGTGGCCTGCCAGGCATTGTTGATGATGTTAATAAACACCTGCTGCAATTGAATGGGGTCGGCCAGCACCACCGGTAACGGTGATGCAAAATCGAGATTACAAGAGACATGATGACTGCTTAATTCAAAAGACAGAATGTTAAGACTGGCATTGATAATTTCATTAACATTCACCGGCCGTTTTTCGCTGGGATACTGGCGCGAAAAATCCAACAGACCGCGCACAATTTTGGCCGCGCGCTGTGATTCTTTAACGATAATGTCTACATTTTGGTCCATTTCCCCGTCGCTGTTTTGCTGCATCATGCGTGCATACAATAAAATGGAAGTGAGCGGGTTATTAATTTCGTGTGCAACCCCGGCTACCAGTTCGCCGATTGCAGCCAGTTTTTCACTTTGCACCAACTGGGCGCGGGTTTTATGCAGGGTTTTTAGTTGAACTTGCAGATCCTCAAACAATAACTGGCGGTGAATGGCGTTGGCGGCCATGTCGCAGATGGCTTGCAAAAGTTGCAGTTCCGTAACGTCGATGGAAGTCTGGCGTCCAACCCATAATGCACCCAGCAGTTGATTATTAACCACCAGGGGTAATCGCAGGATACTTTTCCAAACAATACCGGGTTCTTCATCAGGGATGGGCAGGTTAACCTGATAAGGCGTTTCAAAATCAATCAGGTCTGGATTGTTGTTGATATTTTCCCCCGTCCAGTGTGACCACGCACAGCAGCCCAATTCAATCGTATCTTCATTGTTTATGATGTCGTGTAAACAAATGGCCGTTCCATCGGCGTTAAATAAATTGGAGATTTGTTTTAAAACCGTCTCATAAAATTCCTTAAGACTGCTGGTGGCGCGCATGGCGCGTGATACGCTGACGATGCTTTCCAGTTCTTCATTTCTGCGCCGAATTTCTTCCTGAGCCTCTTTAAGTTGAGTAATTTCAATTCCAAAACCCAGCAAATAACGTTGTTGGCCGATCTTAATTAAATTGCCGGTCAGGTAATAGGGGATTTTTTGCCCACTTTTAGTCTGAATTTTTGTTTCGATGGACGAACTGTCTTTAAGAAAACCCTCTTTTATTTTTTTAAGAATTGAATCACGTTCTTCTTCAACGATGATCTTAATGGCATCCATTGATAATAATTCTTTGGGGCTGAATCCTAATATTTCCTGGTGTTTTTTGTTCCAACGAATAAAACGACGGTTTTCGTCCATAACAAAAAACGAACCCGGCAGGCTGTTGATGAATAAATCTGAAACCTGTTGGTCCAGGACATTTTCGATCGTATCTGAAAATCCAATGGAAAAATCTGCAGTACCCTGTTCGGGATTTACGACATTGCCGGCCCCAATGATCATTGACTTTCCGCTCCCTGAGATCGTTAACGTTCTTCTATACACTTTACCACTAATGTGCCGGAAATGAAACAACCTGTGTGCCGGAAATGCCAATTTTCTGGTCTATAATAATTAATATTTTGGTTATAGCCGGAATAATAATAAAAAATTGGAAAATGGATATGAACCACACATGCCCTTATTGCGGCGCCGGTTGGCAGGATGAAAACGAAAACTGTGAGTCGGTTTTTAATGCTTTTCTGGCGCTGGAATTTAATCAGCCCTTATTTTATGGCCGGGTGCATATGCTTACCGTGGCCTGTTTTATGATTCAACATAACCGTTACAGCGACGAAGCCCTGGTGTGGATGGAGCGACAACTGCACGATTTTTTACATGAGGGTAAAAGTGTCAATCAAATTCGCGCCCGCACCGGCCGTGAAGTGCAACAAAACAAACGTTCCTGGCGTATGAGCCGCCAGGAAGGAGATCGTTGCCTGGCGAAGGTTAACTGGTCCATGAACATTCTGGATGTGGCTCGAGCTTATGCAGACGCCGAAAGTTACTGCACCCTGATTACACGCTGGGCCGAGCTCACACTGCATGAAATGGGTCCGTTGCTGCCCGGATGATTTAAGGGTGCACGGGCAGACTTAATAACACCCGTGTATATTCACCGCTTTTGCTTTCAACCTCCAGGGAACCGCCAATAATAGCCATCAGGGTACTGTGCAGTTTTAAACCCCGTCCTCCGGATGAAGGCTCCTGAGCGC
>JAJTBH010000089.1 GCA_021287005.1 Anaerolineae bacterium | reverse complement strand
ATAAGAACTTGAACCGGTGATGGCATAAAACGGCGAGGTGGAAGGCACCCGCTGCGGTTTAACTTCACCTTTAACTAATCCGTTTTCACGCCAGGCGCGGCAGACCAGTTTCCAGCGCTCTCCGGCAGCGGCGGCTTCTTTAATCATGGCCGGGCTGATGGCGCGAATGCCGGTGCGATCCACATCCACCGGTTTAAGCGGAGCGCCCATTAACACGGTTGAAATAGCCGCTACTTTAATTGAGGCGTCCCAACCGTCAATGTCAGCCGACGGGTCGGTTTCGGCCAGGCCGGCTTTCTGGGTATAAACTACGGCTTCATCAAAACTTTCGCCGTTTTCCATACGTTCCAGAATCAGGTTGGTGGTTGAATTTAAAATACCTTTAAAGCCGATTAATTCGGCGCCCGGCAGGGTACCGCGGAAAAGCGAAAAAATGGGCGCGCCGTCCATGACGGTCGATTCAAACATAAAGCGCAGGCCTTTGTTGGCCGCCTGATCGGTTAATTCTTTAAAAGCATGCACTACCGTACCCTTGTTGGCGGTCACGACATGCTGGCCGCATTCCAGGGCCGCAGCGGCATGACTGACGGCCGGCTGGCCGGTGTGGTGGTTTACCGGCGAATTTTCAAACATCACATCCGCCGGGCAGGCTTTGATAAAATCAAGCATACTTTCTGGAATTTTTTGAGTTGATAACCCATCCAGGGACTGGTGATTTTGAATCTTATTTAAAGCATCTTCCAGGTTTAATCCATCGGGATTAATCGCTTTACCGTGCCGGCCGGTGGCTATGCCGGTCACTTTAAATGCGATACCATAAGTATCCCTTAAAACAGCCTCTTTTTTCATCAGCAGGCGCGCCAAAGCCTGTCCCACATTGCCAAAACCGACCAGAGATAAACGATATGTTTTCATGCACTATTCTCCAAAATGTTAATTAGACGGGGGGGTATGGAAAAGCAAAACGCGAAGTTGGCGCAGGGTAAACAGCCACGGATAAAATCCGCTGAATGCGTTTTATCATGGCATTGATTTCACCCACACGCAGCAAACGGCGCAGTTGTTCATAAGGTTCAGTTTTATTTTGAAGGTTTTCCATCAACCGGGTGATTTCAGCCAGAAGCGTTTCGGGAATGGCTTCTTCGCTGAAATCCCATATGACGGTTCTTAATTTATCTTCAACATGAAAACAAATACCGTGATCAATTAACCATAAATGACCGTCGGGCGCCATTAAAACATGCCCGCCTTTACGGTCGGCGTTGTTAATCACCAGGTCAAACAACGCAGCCGGGCGCAAACGCTGCCGTTCATTTTCACTGAAACGAAAATAATGATATTCGGGGTCGTGTTCAACAAACAATTGCAAAGAACCGGGCCCCAACGGTCCCTTCTTTCGAAAAACGCTGGGAGGAACCAGGTCCCAGCCCAACGCTTCACTGACGACAAAAGCGGCTACTTCGCGTTTGCTCAGGCTTTTAAGCGGAAAATCCCACAAGGGGCGCTCTCCGCGTGTAGGTTTATACACCACAGGCAGAGTATTTTCCTCATAAACCAGTCCGGCTAAAAAAGTATAGTTGGAGCCGAGCAGAAACTGCCCTTGCAAATCAACTTCGCCGGATTGCAGCGCCAAAAGTACCGCCGTTTTTTCCAGTTGGTTAATCATTCCAAATTAATGTTTATGCCCGTTCTTTTTGGGACAGAAGTGACCTTCGGGTTCCATCGGTTCACCACACTGCGGGCAAATGGGGCGTCCGCGTTTGGTAATTTCGACCCCCCAATGGCACATGGCGCGCAATTGCGAGCGGGTGCACCAGAAACGTGCAATGCGGTTCTCTTCGGGGTTTTCACTGGGGCCGGCCTCGCGCGCCACCAGAATGAGTAAATCGCGTTCGACATCATAAGACAGGCCCAACTCACCCACTCGAAAGAGCGGATCTACCGGCGGGTAGATTTTCATTTTTTCTTCATCATATTCCACTGAAGCAGCGGCAAGCGCCGGGAAACGTTCGGTTATTTCCCCCAGAAATTGCTCCACCCCTACCGCCAGGGTTTGAATCTGGATTTTTTCAACCAGCAGGGAAATGGCTTGTTCCTTGCAAATCGCCTGAATGTAAAATACACGCTGCCCGGGTTTACCAATTGCATCAACCGTTATATGGGAAATCGGGTCAAAATCCAAGTTGTCTTCTGGAGCCATAAGTTCTTAACGCCTCCTCTGTTATTTATAATATATATCAAGATCTGATGTAAGTATACCAGAAAGCCGAAAGAGTAACCAAACCGGTCTAACAGGGTAAATTTTTGACGAGTTGATTTAAAAACCAAATAAACCTTCCGGTGAAATATTAAAAAATCACCAGAGGGTTTATTTAATTATTATGGTTAAACGGGATTAAAACGGACGTTTTATGAAAAACGCTGTTTTAAGCGGGCCTTCTTACCGGTCAGACTGCGCAAGTGGAAGAGGCGGGCGCGACGAACCTTGCTGTGTCGCTCGACAACCACTTTGTCAATGCGAGGAGAGCGGGAAAGGAAAGTGCGCTCAACGCCAACACCATTGCTGGCCATACGACGAACGGTGAAGGTTGAATTCGTACCGTTTTCATGGGTGAACAGGACGGTGCCCTTAAATTCCTGAACACGTTCGCGGGTGCCTTCTTTAATCTTTACGTGCACGCTGACGGCATCGCCCGGATACAGGTCGGGGATATTGGGGTTTTGGGGAGCTTCAACAGATTTTAATAATTCTTGGTTCATCACTAACAATCCTTACTACTTGTCGGTGTCTCACAAAAGAGAGCCTGAAATAATTTCTTTTGCGGTGCGAGGGGACATTATAACATGCTCTTAATACAGCGTAAAGGGGAAAAATTATTCCAGATGATTTTTAATCTCCAACGCCAGGTCCTCGGTAATGCCCGGCAGGGTCGTTAATGTGTCGATGCTGGCCGTTAAAATGCCTTCAATCGAACCAAAACGTTTTAACAACATCTTGCGCCGCCCGGGCCCAATGCCGGGAATGGCATCCAGGCGCGAAGCCAGCCCCATACGCGAGCGCAAATTACGGTGCGCCGTGATGGCAAACCGGTGTGCCTCATCGCGAATGCGCTGAATCAGGTAAAGCCCTTGCGAGCGCCGCGCCAGCAGCAGCGAATCGTCCTTTTCCGAAATAAACAATTCTTCCTGTTGTTTAGCCAGGCCCACTACCGGCACCTTGCCATACAGGCCAAATTCCTTTAACACCAGCACCGCCCGCCCCAACTGTCCTTTGCCGCCATCCACCATCAACAAATCAGGCAGCATCGAAAACGAAGGGTCTTTTTTCTGACCGGGATGATTCTGGTTTTCTTCCTGAGCCGCCTTCCAACGCCGGAAGCGGCGGGTTAAAACCTCTTCCATGCTGGCAAAATCGTCCGGTCCGCTCACCGTCTGGATATTAAAGCGGCGGTAGAGGCGTTTATCGGGCACACCCTGGCTAAAAACCACCATACTGCCCACTGAAGCCGTGCCCTGTGTATTGGAGATGTCATAACATTCAATGCGGTTGGGCGGCACGGCCAGGTTAAGCGCCTGCTGCAATTCGGTCAGCGCCTGGGTCTGGTGGTTGGTATCGATATCCCACTGGGCGCGCAGGGCGCGCAGGGTTTCGACCGCGTTTTCCGTCGCCATCTGCACCAGTTCCTGTTCGGTGCCCTGGTTTGGAACGCTTAATTCCACTTTTTGACCGCCACGTTGAGTGTGCAGCCACTGTTTAATGATGTTGGCTTCCTCCACCTCGTTGGGCAGCAGCACTTCCGGCGGAATATTGGCCGCTTCGGCATAAAATTGTTTTACAAATTGTGAAATCACTTCACCGTCGGCCTCATCGTCTGCACCTTCCAGAATAAAATATTCACGCCCGATCAGTTTGCCGCCGCGAATGAAGAAAATCTGCACACAGGCTTCGCCGTCCTGGCGCGCCATAGCAATCACATCCGAATCCTTATGTTCGGAAGAAATCACTTTCTGTTTTTCCACAACCTGGTCGATGGCGCGCAGTTGGTCGCGAATGGCGGCCGCCTGCTCAAATTTTAACGCTTCGGCGGCTTTTTCCATCTCCGCTTTAAGCTGGTTAACCACCGGCTCGGTATGCCCTTCCAAAAACAGGCAGAGGCGGTCGATCATCAGGCGGTAAGCATCCTGTTTGATGGCCCCGATGCACGGCCCGCTGCATAATTTGATATCGTAATACAAGCAGGGGCGGGCATCCATGCCGGTGATGTTGCGGTCACAGGTCAGGTAAGGGAAAATTCGCCGCAGTACGTCCAGAGTCTGGTGCACGGCCCAGGCACTGGTATAAGGTCCGTAATAACGCGAGCCGTCTTTGACCATCTGGCGCGTAATCGTTACGCGCGGAAAGGGGTCGGCCCAATGCACTTTGATGTAAGGATAACGTTTATCATCCTTTAAACGAATATTATATTTGGGCCGGTGTTTCTTAATCAGGTTCATCTCAAGGATGAGCGCTTCCAGTTCCGAACCCACCAGAATCCAGTCAATATGCGCGATATTACGCACCAGTTGGCGGGTTTTGGCATCCAATTGAGAGCTGGAATGGAAATAAGAACGCACGCGGTTGCGCAGGCTGATGGCTTTGCCCACATAAATGATCTCACCCAGGTTGTTTTTCATCAAATAACAACCGGGTTTGTCGGGCAAAGTATCCAGAATCTGCTGCAAATGTTCGTTGGTGGTTGGCATATACCGATTTTACCACTATGAAATCAGAATAAAAGGGTAAAACAGCTATTAAATGAATTTATGTTCTAAATATTATCCGTATTTACTCACCGGTAAAGGGTTGGACGCAAGCTGAACGGCACAAACTCAACATCCAGCCCCGGTGCAGGGTCAAGCGACCTGACCGTAGCACTTAGTCTATGCGGCTGGAAAAAGTGCAGACCGCACCGCTTTGCCAGGTTTGAGCAGACGTCAAATCTCCCCCAACTTTATTGATTTTCAGAAATTCCGGCGGGGGGTTACACCACCTGAATGCCCTGACCTTCAAGAGCTTCGCCCACCACCCAGGCGGGCTGGTCCATTTCTTTGGCCGCCGCTAGAAAATCGTCCAGTTTATGGGGCGGGACGGCCATTAACAGACCGCCGCTGGTCTGCGGGTCAAACAAAAGCATCTGCGCCGCTTCATCCAGGCGCGGGTTAAATTGCACGTGGCTGCCAAAATAGAGTTTATTGTCAGATGCACCGCCGGGGAAAGTCCAGGCTTCGGCGTAAAAACGGGCGCAGCTCACAAAGGGCAGGCGATCATAATCAAAACGCAGGGCTACAGCGCTGCTGCGCGCCATCTCCCAGGCGTGGCCCATCAAACTGAATCCGGTCACATCCGTGGCGGCTTTTAGTTCAAAACGGTTGGCCAGTTGCCCCGCGCCTTTGTTAAGGCGTTTCATCCAGCCCACCACTTCGGCCACATGCGCGTCGCGCGCCTGCTGGCGTTTGAGCGCGGTGGTGGTCACGCCAAATCCGAGCGGTTTGCTCATCACCAGCCTGTCGCCGGGGCGAATGCCGTTTTTGGTCAGTATTTTGGCGATATCCACAAAACCCAGTACGGCCAAGCCGTATTTGGGTTCCTTATCCTGCACGGTATGCCCGCCGGCAATCACCACACCCGCCTCACGCGCCTTTTCAGCCCCGCCCAACAAGATGCGCGAGGTTAATTCGACCGGCAAATCCGGCGGCAAGGCAGCAATATTTAAGGCCATAAAAGGCAAACCGCCCATGGCATAAATATCCGACATACTGTTGGCAGCCGCAATTGCACCGTAATCATAGGCATCGTCGACCACGGGGGTGAAAAAGTCTGTGGTTAAGACCACAGCGCGCGTTTCATCTACCCGCCAGACAGCCGCATCATCCGGTGGTTGCAGACCGATCAACAGATCGGGGTAATCTTCAGGTTTAAAAACCGACTCGACCGGGCGCAGAACCTGCGCCAGCGTTTCCGCATTAAGCTTGGAGGCTCAACCAGCGCAGTTTGACAGGCTGGTCAGTCGAATCTGTTTTCCTGAGGGGGATAAAGAAATATCAGCCATGTGAACAATTATACACCGCTTGGGTCATCAGCCATTTTTCCGTGCCGCGCCAACAAAAGCGTCGAATATTTTTGAAATGTCGGCATCATTGCCGGCTTCGCGCTCCGGATGCCACTGCAGCCCCACATAAAAATCACGATCCGGCGCTTCAACCGCTTCAACCACCCCATCCGCGGCGCGCGCCGTGACCGTCAGGTTTTCACCGGGTGCGCGCACCGCCTGGTGATGATAACTATTAACCATCAACGATTGACGCCCATAAATAGATGCCAGGCGGCTGTCTGCCGCCAACTGCACCGGATGTGAAATAAACTCAGCAGGCTCCTGCGGGTTATGAGATATTGCCCCCTTTATTTCAGCGGGAATATCAATGACCAGACGGCCCCCCAATGCGGCCGCCATCACCTGGCTGCCACGGCATACGCCGAGTACGGACAGGTTTAAGCGGTAGGCCAACCGCGCCAGGGCCAGTTCCATGCGGTCGCGTTCCAGATCAATGTTTTGAATTAACGGCGTGGTTGGAATACCCAGAAATGAGGCGTCTATATCGCCGCCGCCGGCCAGATAAAGCCCGTCCAACCGTTCCAATATTCCCACTGCGTCATCACCCTCTAAAAAGGGCGGGATTAACACGGGGGTGCCGCCCGCCCGGCGGATGGCTTTGATGTCCTGCTCGCGATTGCCGTAATAATTCCAGCCGGCATGGCGACCATCCGCTATGGCATAGGCCGCCACCCCGATCACAATGTTTTGTTGCATAAAACACCTTTCTTTAGAAAACCGGGTCTCTGCGTTTTACACAAAGACCCGGTTAAAAAATTAAATTGTATTATTTTTTGTTACGGCACTGTTGTCGGCACTGTTGTCGGCACGGTCTGGGCATTACCGGGCAGCGTCAGCAAAAAAGGCGAATTGCTGGGCAGCAACATGGTTTCGATCGTCGGTGAAAGTTTGGTAATATACTGATAAGTTAACAGGTTGGGGTTATCTTTCAGTACCTTGGCAATTAAATCCAGCGATTTCGATTCGGCTTCAGCCGAAATTAAACGCGACTCGGCATCACCCTTGGCGGCAATAACGGCGGCATCCGCCTGGCCCTGTGCCGTCTGGCGGGCCTGTTCGGCTTCCTGTCGTTTTTGTTCCACCACAAACTTGGCCTGCTGCGCCTGCTGTTCTGCAATCTGTTTCTGTTCAATGGAAGCCGAAAATTCTTCCGAGAAGGTGATATTGCGCAAAATAAAATCTTCCAATACCAGGCCGTTATCGGCCAATTTTTCGGCAATTTGAGAATTAATCTGTGACACAAGTTCCACACGCTGGGTGCTGTAAACCTCGGCTACACTGAACTGGGATACCACATCGCGGATGATGCCACGCGTCACCGGACGCACCAATTCGCCTGAATAACGATCCTGCCAGGCCAGGTGCAAATCAATGACCTTGGTCGGGTCCACCATAAAGATCACCGAGGCATCCACAAAAACTTCCTGCCCGTCCGAGGTACGTGCGGTAATTGAATCATCTCCCTGAATATCACCTTCACTGGCCGCAATCGACATGGTATAGGTCTGTTTGGCCACCGAATAAGGTTTAACCGTCTCCAGGAAAGGAATTATCCAATGCAGCCCCGGTTCCAGGGCCGTCTCACGGTAGCCTCTGGGAGCCACGGCCGAAATCACCACACCGCGTTCACTGGCATTCACAAAAACCAACCCGGAACTGACCGTGGTTAACAACACGGCAACCACCAGGGCTGCAATCACGATCAAACCGCCCCGGCGCACCGGATGGTTGCGCGAAGCACTGAGCACGACCAACGCCAGAATGACAAAAAAGGCCACCCAGGTTATCAGGGCAAAACTACCCATAACTGTTGAAATATTCATACGCCACTCCTCCTGTTACTTTTGATTATTGGTTATTAATCGGTCAGGCTTCCATCCAGATGGTCACCGGGCCGTCGTTTTCTATTTGCACCAGCATATGTGCGCCAAATTCACCGCTTTGTGTGGGAATACCTTCAGCCTGCATACATTTAATAAAATAATCCACCAGTTGGCGCGCCAGGTCCGGTGGGGCCGCGTCTGTAAAGGAAGGGCGGTTGCCCTTACGCGTATCGGCATACAGGGTAAACTGTGATACCACAATGGCCGCCCCACCCGTATCCTTAATGGAAAGGTTGATTTTTCCTTGAGAATCCCCAAAAATACGCATTCGCGTAATTTTTTGCACCAGGGTCCGGGTTATTTCTTCGGTATCCGCCGGGCCAATGCCCAGTAAAATCACCATGCCGTCTTGAATAGCGGCAATTTGCCGGCCTTCCACACTTACGCCGCCTGAACGCACACGCTGCACCACAACTCGCATAAGATCGTCCTTTCAAAGATGTAAATAAATATTTAGACGCGCTTTGAATAATACATGATTATTTCAAAAAAAACAATTTATTCCCTTTTTACCTGACAATTTTGTTTTTGCCGGACGGTAAATAAGTTATTCTTCTCCAGGTTAGTTAAAAGATAGAATCATGGCCCAAAAAGAATGTGTTTTTATTTTTGCATATGATATAATCATTAAAAGGGTACATTAAATTGTATTCTCCCTCCGTCTCTTATATAATTACCCGATTAGACCGCTCAGTTATAATTTGAGGCTCTAAGTTAGTATCACAACGTTGCAGTTTGAGGCATGGGCATTATGCCGGATAATATCATTCCAATTGATAAATTACTTGACCAGGTGGGAAATCTTCCTCCCATGCCGCGTGTTGTCGAAAAAGCGCTGCAAATCATTCAAGACCCTAATTCCAACATGAAAGACCTGGCAAGTGTCATTAAACTGGATCAAGCCATGACCAGTTTAATTTTGCGTTGGGTTAACTCAGGGTATTATTCCTTACGCAACAAGATGGTGACCATCGAACAGGCTGTGGCTTACCTTGGCCAACGCACCGTGCAAAACCTGGTGCTCTCCGCCTCGGTGGCCAGTTTTATGAACCGCCCGTCTCCCGGTTATGGCCTTGAAAAAGGCGATTTGTGGAAACGCTCCATCGGCATGGCCGCCGGCGCGCGATTAATCATGAAAGAAATTGCCCCCGATAAAGCCGAAGACGCTTATTACGCCGGTTTGTTCTGCGATATCGGTAAACTGGTTTTTGATGTACTCATTCAGAGTTCTCCGCTGGGCAAAGAAGCCCAGGATAAACCTTTTGACGAAGCCGAAAGCGATTTATTCGGTTACGATCATGCCGTCATCGGGGCTGCCATTGTACGCCGCTGGAATTTACCCAATCATCTGGCCCGCGTGGTTGAATGCCACCATGTGCCTTCACATGTCGAAGAACCTTTGCGCCCGCTGGCTTATTCGGTGCACGCCGCCGACGCGGTGATGATGATGTTTGGCGTCGGCATGGGTGTGGATGCCATGCAGTATAACCTCGACCCCATGACGGTTGAGGTATTAAAGTGGAACGATAACAGCCTCGAAACTTTTTATGACAGGGTTATGCCCCTGCTGCAAGAAGCAGATTCCTTCCTGCAATAAACCCAAACAAATACATCAAAACAAAAAGGCCTCGTCAAAAACGAGGCCTTATAATTTATAACCTTAAATTTATTTGGGCAAACCGATCGCTTCGCGCACTTCCTGCATGGTTTGCTCGGCAATCGCTTTGGCGCGTTTGTCGCCGTCGTGCAGCACATCCCAGACATAATTGGGGTTTTCAGTCAGTTTGCTGCGGCGCTCGCGCAGCGGGGCAAAATAGGCATTCAGGTTCTGCGCCATACGTTTTTTACAATCCACACAGCCGATGCCGGCCGAGCGGCATTCAGTATTGATGCTGGCCACCTCTTCGGGAGAAGAGAAAATTTTGTGGAACGAAAAAACGTTACAAACATCCGGGTTGCCCGGGTCGCTGCGGCGCTGGCGCTGCGGATCGGTCACCATCGACATGACCCGTTTGGAAGTTTCTTCGGGTGTGGCGGCAATTTCAATATGATTATCCAGGCTTTTGCCCATCTTTGCCTGCCCGTCAATGCCGATCACTTTGGGGATCTGGGTAAACTTGCAGTCCGGCTCGACCAGCACGGAGGTGCCGTAACGATAATTAAAGGAACGGGCCGCCTCGCGGGTAAATTCCACATGCGGGGCTTGATCCACACCTACCGGCACAACGGTAGCCTTATATAATAAAATATCGGCCGCCATCAAAACCGGGTAACCCACCAGGCCGTAATTAACATTATTCGGCGCCTGACGGACTTTTTCTTTAAATGTGGGCAAATCGGTTAACTTACCCAGCGGAGTCACCATGGATAAATAGGTATGCAGCTCCATCACTTCGGGAACATGCGACTGAATGAAGATGACACTTTCCTCAGGGCGCATCCCTGAAGCCAGCCAGTCCAAAGCCATTTCATAAGTGTTGGGGATTAAATCACGGGTGGTTTCCACCGTGGTCAGGGCATGCACATCCACCACACAATAAACGCAGTCATAATCATCCTGCAAGCCAATATAATTCTGGATGGCGCCAAAATAGTTGCCAAGATGCTGGCGTCCGGTGGGACGGGCTCCTGAAAAAACGCGACCTTTTTTTTGTGCCATGATTTTACCTTCCTCTATTTCCAAATTATCCGGCCAAAAAGCCGGATTGATATTCCAAAAGCGGATTGTCTTGAGATTATATCAACAAAACATCTTTTTTGGTAAAATGACCCTGTGAACTATTCTTTTTTTCCTTCCGGTGTTCCGCTGTGCAAACGGCTTTTTGATTTTTGTTTGGCGCTTCTGGCCCTGCTGGTGGCATCCCCCGTTTTTTTGATTTTATGCCTTTTATTATTTTTATTTCAGGGCCGCCCCATCTTTTTTAAACAACCGCGCCCCGGTTATAAAGGGAAAATTTTTACCATTTATAAATTTCGCACGATGACTTTATCCCGTGACAACGAAGGCCATCTGTTATCCGACGCCCAACGTCTGTCACCTCTGGGCCGTTTTTTACGCGCCGCCAGTCTCGATGAACTGCCCGAATTGATAAACGTTCTGACCGGTGAAATGAGCCTGGTCGGGCCGCGCCCACTCCTGGTGGCCTACCTGGAGCGTTATTCCCCCGAACAAAAACGCCGGCATGATGTTTTGCCCGGGTTAACCGGTTGGGCTCAAATCAACGGGCGCAATGCCCTTTCCTGGCAGGACAAATTTCGCCTGGATGTCTGGTATGTGGATCACTGGAGTTTCTGGCTGGATATTAAAATCATCTTTCTGACCGTCTGGAAAGTAATTAAACGTGAAGGCATCAGCCAGCCGGGCCAGGCAACAACCGAAGAATTTAAAGGTAATCCGGATTAAAAATTACCGGGCTTCGTTATGAAGCCCGGTTTTTATTTTCTCTTATTGCAGTGCAGGCGTTAAAGGCGCGATCTGACCTGCATCCAATTCTTTTATCACCGATTGCACCAGGTTTTGTTTGCCAACACTAAAAAATTGGGGGTTGGCATCTTCCACACTGACCGAAGCCGGCACCACCTGCCCGCCCTGGCCGCTTAACATACCCGGCCACAGGGTACGAATGGATTCGGCCGGATTCTGGCGCACCGTGGCGGCCCAGCGCGATTTTACATCATCGGGCGGTGTGTCGCCCCCCACCAGAATATACTGCTGTGAAGCCAGTGCGCGCAGCATATCGGGCGTGGCAATTTCGGGTGAAACATAAATGGCATAAACGATATTTTTATGGGCTTCATCCACCACTGCCTGGTAATTCAGCGAATCGGTTTGGCGAACAATGGGGAAACGCACAATCGGCGCGTAATATGAATTGCAAATGCCGCAAAAGTATTGTGCGCCATTGCGAAAAGCATCCTGCAGGGTCCCGGCAGACGACTCATCCGTCGGCAGCAGCCCCAGGGCGCGCCAATCACCCGCTACGGTGATGACGACCGTTCCGGCAATAAACGCCTGTCGTTCGGGTTGCAAACGGATCAAGTTAAAATTGGGCACCGTCTGAATTTCCAGCGGGCTGATGGCCGCAAACTGGGTCTGCGGGGCGGCAGCCACCAATTGTGGTAAATATTCCGGTAAACCGGTTAAGAAAACCATTTTGGTTGACGAGTTAATGTCTTCAGGTTTTAAACTTTCCACAACATCCAAAGCCAGGCCATCTTTGCCGGCCAATTCAGCCAACACCGGCTGAACGTTTTGTATCAGCCAGTTGGGTGTGTTCGGCGGGGTCACCAGAATCACATGATTGGGCGGGGGTGTGGGGGTAGCTGTAGGCAACGGCAGCGCTGTGGGAGAAGGCGGCAGGGTGGGGGCGGTGCTGGGTTCGACCGTAGGCGTGGTCATACCGGGCAGGTTGCATCCTGTCAGGTTAATCACTATTACGGCAAGGATAA
>JAJTBH010000088.1 GCA_021287005.1 Anaerolineae bacterium | reverse complement strand
GATCCAAAGTGGTTGCACGTGTTCGTTTTAACGAAAAAGGGGTGCGCATGGCGCATTCAGGGGACCCGGTTGTGGATCAAAAAGGTCGGGTCATCGGTTTGGTGACCAGTTGTGCCGTCGATAGTGAGGGTTTCTTAACCGGTCAGGCCTGTTTGGATATTAAGCTGGCAGTGGAAGGAACCCCCATTTTCATTTATCAAGGCGCTCCTGAAGCCGCCGCCAAAGCCCCGGCCGAATTATCTTTAGGGGATCGTGTTACTTTACCGTCTTCAGCGACTGTAATCAGCCGCTTTCCAAAACTTTAAAATACATAATTTTTATTTTTCAAGGAGCATGAATGAAAGCGTCAGTATGGGAGTCGAAATTTTCCAGCAGAACGGAAAGAATGACCAGTTCCGCAATTCGCGAGTTGCTTAAGGTGGCAGCCCGCCCCGAAGTTATTTCTTTCGGCGGCGGCATGCCTGCCCCTGAATTGTTTCCTCGCGAAGAGGTCTCGGCGGCAACCGAGCGTGTATTAAAAAATCCCGAATTAGCCAACCAGGCATTACAATACGGCACTACCGAAGGGCTGCCTGCCCTGCGCGAATGGATTGCCAGCTTCATGAGCAAAGATGGCCTGGAGGTCAATCCGGATAATGTTTTAATTACATCCGGTTCTCAACAGGCTCTGGATCTGCTTGGAAAAATTTTCATTGATGAAAATGATTATATCGTTGTCGAAAATCCGACCTACCTTGGCGCACTTCAAGCCTGGGCACCCTATGGCGCTGAATATGCCACGGTTCCAATGGATCAGGATGGCATGATTACAGATGCATTGCCACACGCTTTTGCCAAAAATCCAAAGTTTATTTACGCCCTGTCCAATTTCCAGAATCCCACGGGCGTGAGCATGTCTCTGGAGCGCCGTCAAAAACTGGTCGAACTTTCCACCAAATATCAGGTGCCGATTGTCGAAGACGACCCATACGGCGCGCTCTGTTTTGAAGCCGTGCCCACCCCCTCACTGCTGGCCATCGAAAGCCAGTACGAAAATGAATTAAAAAGCGAACCCAGCAATGTGGTTTATTTAAGCACTTTTTCGAAAATTCTCACACCGGGCTTGCGCCTGGCCTGGGTGATCGCGCCGGATAAAGTGATTAACAAAATGGTTCAGGCCAAGCAGGGCATGGATCTGCACACGACCACTTTCGCCCAATGTGTAGCCTATGAAGTTGCCCGAACCGGTTTCCTGGATGGACACATTCAGAAAATTATCGAATGTTATCGTCGCCGCCGCGATGTAATGCTTGAATCACTTGAAGAAAATATGCCGGTTAACAAAGGCATCACCTGGACCAATCCGCAGGGTGGTCTTTTCCTGTGGATTACCATGCCCGAACATATTAACACAACCCGCCTGTTGGAAGAATCGCTTAAGGATAATGTAGCTTTTGTACCCGGCGACTCATTCTTCCCATTGGGTGGCGGAAAAAATACCATGCGGCTCAACTTCTCATATATGCCCGATGCAAAAATCAATGAGGGTATTGGTCGGTTAAGCCAAGTTGTTAAACGTATGCTTTAAATTCCGCTTTTTCAAACTTATTTTATCCAAAAATAAAAGCCCGGTTATGGGCTTTTATTTTTTTTTATATCATTTTTTTCGGTGACTTCATCAAATATGGTTTCGGTTAATATCATTTTCCCACAATTTAAAGTTTTTTAAGATGGAATTTCCAACAAACTCACGCAAAATCGAATTATCCGGAATCAGATTTTCCGGTATCGGTAAAAACCATTCCAGTAAAGCCAATAAACGTTTGGCTTCAATGAATTCCGCTGTACCAAAAGGCACCTGGCGCAGCAAAGGTTCTGCCGATGCTTTTAATGCCGCCAGTTCATAAACCAATGCCGAATTAAACATATCGTTGGCATAATCCTGGTAGGGAAAAATATGTAATTTTTCCCCACGCCGGACCGATTCCCACTGTTTGATGGTTTGTTGTGCGGTATATCCGCGTTCGCGGGCATCCCGCACAATCCGGCGCAGCAGACGTGTATCCGTGGTTGAGATGCGATTATGCCGGTCAAGGTTTAATTGTGTCAGACAGGAGGCATAAATTCGGTAGGTAAATTCTTGAGGAATTTGTGGAACCAGATTGGGGTTCAATCCATGTATTCATTCCAGAATCATCAATTGATCTTTTTTAATTTGCACAACTTCGCCTTCTTCGCTCTTGCCGCTCTTAAAATTATAAAACGGCATGCATACCGGTTCGCCGTTTATCAATTTGAGCAAGTCGGCATTTAAACGCACCGTATTAAGCGCGCCGAGGGCTTCAAAATCATATTGTCCGTTTTCGTCCTTCGGGGTTTTATCGCGGTCGACAAAATAATTATCCAACTCTACGGCCAGCGGCTCAATGCCGTTTGCCAGAAGCTGCACGGCCAGGCGTTTTGAGAAAGTTGTTTTGCCGGATGAAGAAGGTCCGGCGATTAAAACCACCCGGATCTGCCCCTTATGGCCGGCAATTTGCGAGGCAATTTCAGCAATTTTCTGTTCGTGCAGGGCTTCCGACATCAAAATTAACTCACTGATTCGCCCACCCTGAATTGCTTCATCCAGCGCGCCGGTTGAATCAATGCCCAGGCGCGCCAGCCAGTTGCCATATTGTCTGAACGTTTTTAATAATGCCGGTGATTCAAGGATCGGGACCAGTTCCTTTGAATCCTTGCGGCGCGGATATCGTAAGACAAAACCCTCGCCCATCGGTGATAGGGCAAACCACTTTAAGTAGCCGGTTGAGGGTACCATATAACCGTGATGATAATCACGATGTTTCCCCAGTCGATACAAAACCAGGTAATCTTTCTGCCTGAATTTTAATAAATGCACCTTATCCATACAGTCCGTCTCGCGAAACCAGTCGATGGCTTCCTGAAGCGGCACTTCCTGCCTTTCAAATGGCAGGTTTGCTTCAACCAGTTCGCGCATGCGTTCTTCGAGTCGGGATAAGTCCGCGCGTGATAACGGTTCATGATCTATAACTTCACAAAAAAAGCCACCCGATGCAACCGAATGATCCACGGATAATTTTATATCCGGAAAAATATCGTCGAAAGCGGACTCCAGCAAAAACGTTATCGATCGACGATATATTCGCGCGCCGTCCACATCGTTCATACTCACCGGCGTCACACGTGCTTCCATATCAATCGTATACGTTAATTCGCGCAGTTCATGATTGATAACAGCGCCCACAATTGGCATTTTTCGCCATTCGGGAATGACCCTCAAAAAAGTCTCGACAGCCGCGCCACGTGGACCCTGTAAAATGCGCCCATCCGGCAAATGAATTTCAACCGTTGGGCGTAATTCAACTTCATGAACTGAACCTTGTTCAGTATTATTCTGCATAATATTAATTTTCCTCTAAACTTTTTAACCTTGATGGTTTTATTTTAACACAGCCCCGATGCATCATCAGGGCTGTCTTTTCTCGTTGGCTGATTCAAGGTTAACTTATGGCTGCGGCGTGGGGCTTATTTCGGCTTCACGATAAGTAAAACGTACATCCGGATAACCCAGAATCCTGAATAATCTTACCAGGTAATTTTCCGCATTTACCCGCGCCTGGTCCGTAATGTTATCCTCCTGGGCTGCCTTCAAAATTTCCTGTTCGGCAATTTGTCGCGCTTGCGTTTCAAGGTTTGAATCGCCCTTGGTAAATAAACCCGTTTCACGATCGTACACATACGAGCGGTCGTTATCCAGGCGGGTTACAAAAACTTCGGGTTGGGGCAGGGTAACCACCAACATTTTTCCATCCATTTTGACATCATTATCGTTTAATTTCTCCAGGTCAATCCCGGCAATTACCGTTCCATGAGCTACAAAAATGAGTTTATCGCCAAATAATAACGGGATGGATTCCTGACCTTCTTCGGCGCGAATTACCTTTTCAACGGAATATTGAATCGTCTCAAGTCGAGCCAGGGAGCGAACTTCGTGAATAATGGATGTCGGGTCGGGGATGATGGTCGGTGTGGGATGCAGCAAATCGGCAACCTGCGTGTTTAACTGGTTGTTGGCTTCGGTTAAAGGCGAAAGCGCCTTTTGCGTTGTTTGTTCCACCGATTGTTGAACCTGGTTAACCACAAACAACAATATACCCAATAAAACTATTAATAAAACCAGTATTACAAAAAAGCCGGTTAACCAGCTTCGCAGTTTATTCATTTTTCACCTCCTGCCTGATAAAACATTTATTCTGATTATACAGGTTTGTTATAATAATTTCATTAATATGTGTTACAGACCGACTTATTACCTTATTTCTTTTAATAACTGAAGTTTTATCTTATTTTTTTCCGGACCTCATCCATAAATAATCAAAGACCTTCGCCTTACCGTTGCTGAGTGATTATCAAAAATCTATTTAAAACCGGCCATATCCCTAAAGAATAGATAAAAACTCCGTGGTAGAATTAAATCCATGGTAAAAAAGGTTATAAAATACATGCTGATTACATTATTGACACTTGGGATCTTAAGCGCGATTATTCTATTTATATCTTCGCGAGTCATCCTGTCTGAAACCGAAAAACAAATATTTACAATCGAAAATGCACCTTCAGCAAAAGTTGCCATAGTCTTTGGGGCAGGGTTGCGCCGCGATGGAACACCTACCCCCATCTTGCGTGATCGGGTGGAAACAGCCGTAAATCTTTATAAACAAGGCCTGGTATCCAAACTATTGGTCAGCGGCGATAATCGTTTTCTCGATTATAACGAACCCGGGGCTATGTACGATTACGCCATCTCGATGGGCGTTCCGCCTGAAGATGTGATCAGAGATTATGCCGGCAGACGCACTTACGATACCTGTTACCGGGCACAGGCTATTTTTGGCGTAGCTGATGCCATTTTGGTTACCCAGTCATACCATCTTCCTCGCGCGCTTTATTTATGTAATCACCTGGGCATAACCGCACAGGGTGTATCTTCCGACATGCGGCGTTATACACCGTTTGCTTATACCTCCTGGTTAACCCGTGAATGGGTTGCCCGGGCCGGTGCGCTTTGGGATATCTGGATAGCCCGCCCACTGCCCGTTTTGGGAGACCCCGAACCGATTTTCACAGACAATGATTCAAAATAAAAAATAAACGGCACGTAAATTGCACCTTTTTGATATTGGAAAATTACATGCAGGGAGTAGTAATATGGAACGCCAGCAAGCATTAGAAATCGTTAAACAATATGTCAAAAATCAAGGGCTGATCAATCATATGCTCTGTGTTGAAGCTGCCATGCGTTATTATGCAAAAATGTACAATGAGGACGTCGAAAAATGGGGCCTGGCCGGTCTGTTACACGATTTTGATTGGGAAATTCACCCTACATTGGAAGAACATCCCCTTGCCGGTGAGCCGATTTTGCGTGAACATGGTGTTCCTGAAGAAATTATTCAGGCGGTCTTAAGTCACGCTGATTTTAGCGGTGTACCGCGTGATACATTAATGAAAAAAGCCCTTTTTGCCTGCGATGAAGTCACCGGGTTGATCACTGCCGTTGCTCTGGTTAGACCTTCCCGATCTTTATACGACCTGGAAGTATCCTCCGTCAAGAAGAAGTGGAAGGATAAAGCTTTTGCCGCCGGCACGAATCGGGAAGAAATGACGCAAGCCGCTGCAGATTTCGGTATTGACCTCTGGGTGCACGTTAACCATGTCATTAATGCTATGCGCGTTATTGCGCCTGAACTGGGTCTTGAGGGGAATTTATCTGCACCTGTTGAAGCTTAACCGGGAGGAATTATATGGCGCTTGAAGGAAAAGGCATGATGATCTGGAATATCCGCAGTTGCGAAAGCGGTAACGCCGATCAAATCGCATCTGTGGCACAGGCCGCCGGATTAACCAATGTCCTGATTAAAGTGGCCGATGCCGCCAATTACCACAATGTCGATCGCAACACCAATGTCGATCTGGTTCCTCCCGTGGTCGCCGCATTAAAAGCCAAGGGCATTCAAGTGTGGGGCTGGCATTATGTTTATGGTTACAACCCGACCGATGAAGCCAACACGGCGGTTAAACGCGTTAAAGACCTGGGTTTACAGGGATACATCATTGATGCCGAATCGGAATACAAGCTGCCCGGTCGTGAAGATAATGCACGCGCTTTCATGAATATCGTTCGCAGCGGCCTTTCAAATATCCCCATTGCGCTTTGTTCTTACCGTTTTCCATCTTATCACCCACAATTGCCCTGGCAGGCTTTTCTTGAAAAATGTGACTACAATATGCCCCAGGTTTACTGGGAAAAAGCTGATAATCCGGGGCCACAATTGCAGCGCAGTGTACGGGAATTTAACGCCCTGACACCCGTTCGCCCGATCATTCCCACCGGACCGATTTATAAATCGGGGGATTGGACGGCGAAACCGGCCGAAATCACGGCTTTTATGGATATGGCCAAACAACTTGGCCTGACATCGGTTAACTATTTCGCCTGGGATTACGGCCGCACAATATTAACTTCTCTTTGGAATGTCGTCTCGAGTTACAACTGGGGCAACGCGCCCACTACCCCCACCACACCGACAACGCCAACCACCCCCACCACTCCCGCCGATCCGACCATTGTGCATAATTTTATTGCCGCATTAAACACACATGCCGCCGCTTCAGTCGTATCGTTGTATAACACCAACGCCGCACATGTGACTGCGACTGAAACCATTCAAGGTTCCGAGGCATTAACCGCCTGGTACACTAAATTATTCAACCAGACCTTGCCCAACGCCACATTTAAAGCCATTGATATCACCGGCACCAGCGAATCGATTAAATTCACCTGGCAGGCGGTTTCACCCGCCGGTAATATCAAAAACGGAGCCGATACATTTGGAATCGTAAATGGTAAAATCACCTACCATTATTCATTTTTTATTATCACCCCCGTTTAATAAATTTTTATAATAAACTAAAAAAGGACGTGCTACTTTTGAAAGCACGTCCTTTTTGTTGATTGGTCTGACGGTTTAGAGGTTATCCTCTTCCGTATCGCTTTCAAGTTCGGCTTCCGGGCCCACGCCTTCGGCAACGGACTGGGGATTAAGGTCACTGGCGCTGAGTACCTGGTGGTTGAGGACGTCAAATCGGCCGGGGTTAAAACCGGTGCCAGCCGGGATCAATTTACCCAGGATGACATTTTCCTTCAAACCATACATCGGGTCTTCAGTAGAGGCGATTGCAGCTCCGGCTAATACTTTAATCGTATGCTGGAACGAAGAAGCGGAGAGCCATGAGTCGGTACTCAATGAGGCTTTGGTCACGCCCAGTAATACTTCAGAGAATTTCGAGGGCTGTTTGCTTTCGGAAAGCAGAAAATCGTTCATCTTGCGCATTTCAAGGCGGTCAAGCATATCCATCGGCAGGTAGGGTGAATCGCCGGGGCGGGTTACCTGAACTTTGCCGATCATCTTGCGGATAATTACCTCAAAGTGTTTGTCGTTGATGTTCTGACCCTGAGCACGATACACCTTCTGAATTTCGGTCAGTAAATACATCTGGCAGGCTTCACGGCCTTTGATTTTTAAGACCGTGTGCGGGTTCAATGAACCTTCAGTCAAAGCCTGGCCGGCTTCCACGTGTTCGCCGTCCTTAATCAACAGGCGGGAAGTGCTGGGAATTTCGTATTCTTCAGATTCGCGCTGTTCATAAGAGACAAACACTTTTCGACTTTCAACGCGAACTCGACCGGTATGTTGAGCGGTAATGGTCGCTTCGTTCATGGTTGCCAAAACATCGTTCAGGTTGACGGCGCTTTCGTCTTTGACGGCAATCGTCCAACCTTCCGGAATTTCATATTCATCGCTGGCCAGTTCGCTGTGTTCGACCAAAACATGCCGTTGATCGCTGTAACGATCCGACTGGATAATTTTGGCCACGCCGTTTATGCGGGTAATCACGGCTTCACCTTTGGGCATACGGCGCGCTTCGAAGAGTTCTTCCACGCGCGGCAAACCGGTTGTAATATCGCCGCCGGCAGCCACACCACCGGTATGGAAAGTACGCAGGGTAAGCTGAGTACCAGGTTCACCGATGGATTCTGCCGCCACAATACCAACCGCAGAACCGTGCGCAACCATATCGCCGCGTCCCAGGTCCATGCCGTAACATTTGGCGCAAATTCCATGAACCAGTTCGCAGGTTAATGGAGAACGTACTTTGACGGCGTCAACACCGGCCACGGTAATGCGGCGAACGCGTTCGTGATCAAGCATGTCATTCCGTTCAGCCAACACTTCACCGGTGGTCGGGTCGATAATACGTGTGGCGGCCAGACGGCCGTACAAACGTGTTCCCAGATCCTGACCGGCGACATCATCAGTCTTACGAATCCAGATACCGTCTTCGGTCTGGCAGTCGTCTTCATTGATAATTACATCCTGGGCAATATCCACCAGACGGCGAGTCAGGTAACCGGCATCCGCCGTACGTAAGGCGGTATCGGCCAAACCTTTACGAGCACCGTGCGTGGAAATGAAATATTCCAGAGCGGTTAATCCTTCACGGAAGTTGGACTGGATTGGCAGGCGGATGATACGCCCTGAAGGGTCGGCCATCAAACCGCGCATACCGGCCAACTGGCTGATCGGGCCAAAACCACCTTTGGTAGCGCCGGAGTTGGCCATAACCGAAAGGTTGCCGTTGGGGTCCATGCTTCTGCGCACTGCGTCGGAAACGACTTTGGTGGTCTGCTGCCAGACTTCAATAATACGTTCGTTGCGTTCCTGTTCGGTCAAAAGACCACGCCGCCAGGCCCGGTTGACATTTTCCACTTCCTGCTGAGATTTGGCCAGAATGTCCTGTTTTTCGGCCGGAATGGTGATGTCGGCCACGGCAATCGTGGCGCCCGAACGCATGGCATATTCAAAGCCAATGTCTTTAATTGAGTCGGCCACCACAGTGGTCACTTCCTGGCCGCAGATTTCATAAACTTCGGCCACCAGGTCTTTCACACCACCCTTATCCAATACACGGTTCGTGAATTGAATTTCAGGAGGCAGAATGCGGTTAAAGATCACGCGGCCAACGGTGGTTTGAATGATTTCTTCGCGCGGTTCGAGCAAACGATTATCTTTTTCATCGTACCAGGTTTTAACCAGAATGCGCACATTGGCATGAATGTCGACCTGTCCCAGGTTATAGGCCAGTTCAACCTCATCGGCATCGCCGAACACACGGCCTTCGCCCTTGTGTTCCAGGTTATTTTTTAAGGTCAGGTAATAAACACCCAGTACCATATCTTTTGAAGGGCTGATGATTGGTTCGCCGTCAGCCGGTTTTAACAGGTTGCGCGAGGAAAGCATCAGGTTGCGCGCTTCCCAGACTGCTTTTTCGGAAAGCGGTACGTGCACAGCCATCTGATCGCCATCAAAGTCGGCGTTAAAAGCCGTGGTTACCAGCGGGTGCAGTTGAATGGCGCTGCCTTCAATCAAGATCGGTTCAAAAGCCTGAATGCCCAGGCGGTGCAGGGTTGGTGCACGGTTTAATAATACCGGGCGTTCTTTGATGACTTCTTCCAAAACCTCCCACACTTCGGGACGGTTGCGTTCGATGAAGCGGCGTGCGCCTTTAACGTTGGCGGCATAATTATGCGACACCAGACGGGCAATTACAAATGGGCGATAAAGTTCCAAAGCCATAGCTTTGGGTAGACCGCATTGGTAAAGTTTTAAGGTCGGGCCGACCACGATAACCGAACGACCGCTGTAGTCCACACGTTTACCCAACAGGTTACGGCGGAAACGACCTTTTTTACCTTTAAGCATATCGCTCAAGGATTTTAATTCACGGCGGCCGCGGCGTGAAAGCGCTTTGCCACGCTGAGAATTATCGATTAATGAGTCGACGGCTTCCTGAAGCATACGTTTTTCGTTACGCACGATCACATCCGGAGCGCCCAATTCGAGCAGGCGTTTCAGACGATTGTTGCGGTTGATCACACGCCGGTACAGGTCGTTGAGGTCAGACGTCGCAAAACGACCGCCATCCAACTGCACCATTGGGCGCAGATCGGGAGGAATAACCGGCAAAACGGTTAAGACCATCCATTCGGGGCGGTTGTGTGAACGGCGGAAAGCTTCGACAATCTTTAAGCGTGTGGTTGCCTTCTTGCGTTTCTGTTTGCTGCGTGAAGTGCGCACTTCATTCCACAGTTCCACAGCCAGTTTATCCAGATCCAACCGGCGCAGGATATCGTGGAAGGCTTCGGCGCCCATATCGGCCCGGAAAACCTGCCCCCACCGCTGTTTTAATTCGCGGTAATGACTTTCGGTTAAGAAGGTAAACGGACGCAGCTCATGTAATTCATCACGCAGTGACGAATTCTGGCTCTGTGATTCGGTTGATTGATCTTCGAGCTGGTTTCGCAGCAGTTCCATTTGTTCTTCAGCTTCGGCGCGCAGTTGTTCATTCTGCATTTTCAGCATCTCAAGATCGCGCTTAAGCTGTTCTTTAAATTCTTTTTCAATTTCATCCAGGCGTTCTTTAACCGCTCGCTGGACTTTTGAAATGGCCTGAGCAGTGATGGTCTCGCCCGCAGGCACAATCACCTGGCCGGTATTACCAAAAGAAACCTGGCTGTTTAAAGCCCGGCCAACATTCTCCTGCAACATGCGTTCCAGACGCTGACCTTCCTGAATCACGGGATCCAGGCGGGCCGCAATCTGCTCATCGGCACGTTTTTCAAGATCACTCTTTTGGGAGTTAATCTCAGCCAGTTTTTTGTCTCGGCCCAATTTAACTTCCAGAATTTGAGCATTAATATGTGATGCCTGCTCACGCTCGGAGAAGTTGATTTCATCTTCAAGTCGTTTTAATGCTTTGGTACGTGCTTCTTCATCCACATAAGTCACAATGTATTGCGCAAAATATAACACGCGGTCCAGATTACGGCGTGAAATATCCATCAGCAGGCCCAGATATGAAGGAATACGACGGGTATACCAGATATGAGCTACCGGCGTGGCCAGCTCGATATGCCCCATACGTTCACGGCGCACTGAAGATCGGGTTACTTCAACACCGCATTTATCACAAACAATGCCCTTATAACGAGGATTCTTGTACTTTCCGCAATAACATTGCCAGTCGCGGGTCGGACCAAAAATGGCTTCACAGAAAAGACCATCTTTTTCCGGGCGCAGACGCCGGTAGTTAATCGTTTCCGGCTTCAGCACTTCCCCATATGACCAGCTGCGGATTGTTTCAGGCGAAGCCAAAGCTATTCGTAATGCCATTAAACCTTTTGTTTCCACTAAACACCTCCGGAGCTTGAACCCTGTTCTCTAATAGCAAATAAGCGCTCGAGCTTTTTTACAACCTTGGCGCTTTATCCAGCAAAGAAAAAATTCACGATTTGCATGCAACCATCAAGTTTACCACAACAATTTTAAAATATCAAGAGGTTCATCATTCGATAACTTCTTTATTTTTCGGTTGTCGTAGCGGAATGCTCAAATAAAAGGCACTCCCTTTCCCAAGTTGACTCTCCACCCACACATCACCGTGATGTTTTACCGCCACGGATTTTACAATTGCCAGCCCCAAACCGGATCCTTTTTGTTGGCGTATATCCTGTTTGGCGCTGCGATAAAATGTTTCAAACAACTTTTGTTGGTCAAGCGGCGCAATGCCCATGCCCGTATCTTTGACCTCAAAAACGACTGCGTTCGGCCGCGGCTCAACGCTTAATTTTACTCTACCGTTCACAGGCGTATATTTGATGGCATTTTCCACCAGATTATAAAGCGCTTCCTGTAAAAGCGCCATATCCGCTTCGAATTCCGGAATATTTTGTTCGGGCGGCATAAAGACCAGTTTGATGCCCTTTTGTTCGGCCAGGGCTTGCAGTGACCGGATAACTGCTTCAATCACTTTTTCGGCTTCCGATTTTTCAATTTGAAGGGCAATCCCCGATTCGATCCGGCCCAGATTTAACAGGTTGTTCACCAGGCGGTTCATGTTGTCCACGCCGGCAATGATGTTTTTTACATAATCTTTTTGTTGAATATTGAGACTGCCCACCATTTCCAGCATGGTGACATAACCCTTCATCAGGGTTAAAGGCTGGCGCAAATTATGACTGACCATTTGCACAAATTCGGTCTTCATAATATCCAGCTCTTTATACCTGCTGATGTCACGCATCAAACACACTTTGCCTACCTGTCGATTCTCAGCTTGAACGGGAGATACGCTCACCAGGTAAAAACTGTTGCCGGGTAAGGCCAATTCGCGGGTTAACAGACTTTCGCGGCTGGGTGATGAGATCATTTCCAGTAGTTCGGCATTGGCAATCGCCTCATTTATCGGCCGGCCGGTAATCGGAGAAAGTAATAAACCCTGTACTTTTAATGCAGCTTCATTAAATAAAAGCAGTCGGAATTGTTCATCAATCACCAGCACTGGCTCTGGGGTGGCATTTAACACCGCTTCCAGGCGCTGTCGCCCGATTTCAGCCGTGGCGTACAGCTTGGCATTGGATGCTGCCAGGGCTGCCTGCGCCGCCAGCGTGCTTAAG